>JBAXIA010000010.1:0-44383 GCA_037138615.1 Mycobacteriaceae bacterium
TTCTGCGCACCGTAGGCCGGCCCGTGCATGTAGCAGACCGATCCCGGCGATGAAGTGAACGCGATGAGTCCACGATCGGCACGCAGCAGCAGTGGTGCGGCGTACCAGGACGCGACATAGGCTGAGCGCAGGCCGACGTCGAGCACATCGGCAAGGCTCAGCGGTTTCTCCCAGAATGGCGCCGGGTTGGTCAGTGCGGTGCTGATGGCAGCGGCATTGTTCACCAGGAGATCGAGGTGACCGTTGTCGTCGGACACCCGGGCGAATAGCGCCGCCACCGACGCGTCATCGGCGTGATCGGTCCGCACCGCAATGCCCTCGCCCCCGGCGTCAGTGACCCGCTGCGCGGCTCCGTCGAGCCCGTCGGTGCGACCGGTCAGGTACACCCGCCAGCCCGCGGTTCCCAGCGCATGAGCGATACCGCGTCCGGCTCCGCGGCTGGCACCTGTGACGACGGCGATCAGTGGTGGCGATGTCATGGGAGTGACGGTAGCCGGTTGGGTTTCGAGTCCTAGCAGCGCGCCAGCACTGCTTCCATGGCTTTCTTCTCTTTGGCCGCCAGCCACAGCCCATAGGCGGTTTTGACCTCGATCTGGCGGGCGACGAAATCGCATCGGAACGCCTCGTTCGAGGGCAGCCATGACGCGGCATCGCGGAATGCCTTGTCGAAGTTGGCTTTTGGGCTCACCGCGAGGAGGTTGCGCGGGTCGTTGGCGAAGTCCAGCCGACGCTGTGGATCCCAGGCGCGCGCACCTTTGTACCAGGCGTCCGCCAACGCGACGACATGATCGATCTCAACGGAGTTGGAGGTGTCGGGGCTGCGGACGAAATCGATGGTGACGCCGCTGTACGGGTCGATGAGCGTGCCACTCTGCGCGTAGCAGGTGCCCGGCCGCACCACAAGGTTCTTCAGGTCGCGGCGCAGGATGTCGTCGCGGGTATTGCAGCCGTTGTGCCCGAACTCGACGTTGACATCGTCGCTCCAGGCTTTCCCGAACTGATAGCGCTTGAAATCCGAGGTGCGGTCCCAACCGCGGACCTCGAGTTTCCCGAGCTGATCGCGGGCGATATCGAAGCGGGACGGGTCACCGGGCAGAAGTGGCGCAGAAGCCGATGAGGAGAGCGCCGACGGTGATGACGGTTCGGCTCGCCAGGTCGGCGACGGCCCGGAGGTGGGTGGCCGGGTTGAGTGTTCCTGCCAGTACAGGACGCCCGCCACTGCGGCGATGACCAGGATGGCGAGCACAGCGGCAAGACCCCGACGGCGGGATTGAGCGGATCTGCCTGCTGCCACCATCCGGTTCTAGCACGCGCGGCCCACGCACCCCGGCCGCCGCGCATACTTCTTCAGGTGACACCACTTGGGAGATACGTCGCCGAAGAAATCGCAACCGACCACGTCGACGGCCTGCTGTCGCGCCGCGAAGCGCTGCGGCGCCTTGGGTTACTCGGCATGGGTGCGGCAGCGGCGGGTGCTCTGATCGCCGCCTGCGCCGACAAACGATCGGCGTCACTGCCTGCCTCGACCCCGGTAGTCACGTCGGCGGGCACACCACCCGGGATCGCGACCGCGCGCCCGACCGAACCCATCACCTGGGCCGGACCGCGGGGGCAGCTGATGGGCAGTTGGGCGCCGGCTGAAACTCCACGCGGCGCGGTACTGGTGATCCACGAGAACAAGGGACTCAACGACTGGGTGCGGTCGGTGGCTGGCCGACTGGCCGGGATCGGCTACTCAGCGCTGGCGGTCGATCTGCTCTCTGAGGAAGGCGGCACCGCAACATTCACCGACCCGGCGGCCGCCACTGCCGCGTTGGCCGCAGCCGACCCGCAGCGCTTCGTCGCCGATCTGCGATCCGCACTCGGCGAACTGCAGACCCGCGCGCCCGGCCGCAAACTTGCCGTCGTCGGCTTCTGTTTCGGGGGCGGACTGGTATGGCGATTGCTTGCCGCCGGTGAGCCACGATTGGCAGTGGCCGTTCCGTTCTACGGACCGCTGCCCGACGACCCCGACTTCGCCGGGTCGAAGGACACTGCAGTGCTGGGTTTCTACGGCTCCCGCGACGAGCGCGTGACGTCGTCGGAGCCCGCGGCCAAGGCTGCGCTGGAGCGCGCCGGACTGGTGAACGAATTGGTCGTCGAACTAGATGCCGACCACGCGTTCTTCAATGACAGCGGACAGCGCTACGAGTCGGTGGCCGCTGCAGATGCCTGGCAGCGCCTGCAGGACTGGTTCACTCGATACCTCGCATAACCCGATCGCACCGCCTTCGCCAATCCCCGAACAGCGAACCGTTGCCGTTGCTACGTTCCCGACGTGAAACGAACTCCACTGATGGGCGAGTGCTCGGCTGAATTCTTCGGGACGATGATTCTGATCCTGTTTGGGGTGGGGGTGGTGGCCCAGGTCGTCACCGGAGGAAAGGAACTGGGCACGGTCCCGGGATCCACCGGTGACTACAACTCGGTCGCCTGGGGATGGGGCCTCGGGGTCTGCCTGGCGGTTTTCGTCGCCGGCCGACTCAGTGGTGCGCACCTGAACCCGGCGGTGACGGTCGCACTGGCGGCCTTCAAGGGCTTCCCGGCGCGAAAAATCCTGCCCTATATCGCCGCTCAGGTGCTCGGCGCGTTCGTCGGCGCCCTGCTGGTGCGGGTCGTCTACGCGGATGCGATTCGACGCGTCGATGCCGGTCACACCAAGGCAACCCAGGGCATCTTCTCCACCTCGCCTGATATCGGCGTCTCGCTGCCGACGGCGTTCCTCGATCAGATCGTCGGTACCGCGATCCTGGTGATGGTGATCTTCGCACTGACCAGTGCGGTCAACAATCCTCCCCTGGGCAATACCGCGCCACTGTTCATCGGTCTGCTGGTGGTGGCCATCGGCCTGGGCTGGGGCTCCAACGCCGGCTATGCGATCAACCCCGCCCGGGACTTCGCTCCGCGACTGGCCTCCTGGCTGACCGGCTACCACGACGCCTGGTTCTCGGCCAATGGCACCGAGTTGTACTTCTGGGTGCCGATCATCGCGCCGCTGATCGGCGGTCTGATCGGCGGGGCACTGTTCGTGTACGGGATTGAAAAATTCCTGCCCGAAGCGATCACCCAACCCGACGAGGTCGGCGTCGTGAAGGCGACACCGCTACGTTGAACGCAGAGCATCAACCGTTCCCAAACCCTAATGTTCCCTCCGTGAATCGCCTCGATCGCTTCTTCGAGATCACCGCACGCGGATCGACCCTCGGCGCTGAGGTCCGCGGTGGGCTGGTCACCTTCATCGCGATGGCCTACATCATTGTGCTGAACCCGATCATCCTGTCCGGGCCGAAGGATGTCGCGGGCAACCAGTTGCAGTTCGCGCAGGTGTCCGCTGTCACCGCGCTGACGGCGGGCGCAATGACCATCCTGTTTGGCGTGATCGCACGTTTGCCATTCGCGTTCGCGGCGGGACTGGGCATTAACTCGTTCTTGGCAACTTCGGTGGTGGGCACACTCACCTGGCCGGAGGCGATGGGCCTGGTGGTGATCAACGGTCTGATCATCGTCGCGCTAGCCGTATCCGGTCTGCGCCGACTCGTGTTCGATGCGGTGCCGATGGCGCTTAAGATAGCGATCACCGCCGGCATCGGACTGTTTATTCTCTTCATCGGCCTGGTCGACGCAGGCCTCATCTCAGCCACCGGATTCTCCTCTCCCCCAGTTGGATTGGGCACCAAAGGTCAGGGATACATCACCTCGGTGCCGACACTGGTGTTCGTGTTCACTCTGCTGCTGACCGCGATCCTGGTTGCACGCAAGGTCCGTGGCGGCATCCTCATCGGCCTGTTCACCGGGACGATAGTCGCCGTGGCCGTCGAGGCAATCTGGCATCTGGGTTCGGCGGTGGATCACTCGGGCGGCTGGGGGTTGTCAGTGCCGCGACTGTCCGGCTCACCGTTCGCACTGCCTGATCTGTCCCTATTGGGAGCGTTCAACTTCGGCAGTTTCAGCCGCATCGGTGCTCTTGCGGCGACGGTGCTGGTCTTCACGCTGGTATTCGCGAACTTCTTCGATGCACTGGGCACCCTGACCGGATTGTCCCGTCAGGCCGGATTGTCCGATGCGCAGGGAACGTTCCCGCGGTTGCGCTCCGCGTTGATCGTCGAGGGCGTCGGCGCGGTCGCCGGCGGTGCGACCTCGTCGTCGTCGAACACCGTGTTTATCGAGTCGGGTGCCGGTATCGAGGAGGGCGCACGTACCGGGCTGGCCAATGTGGTGACCGGGGCACTGTTCCTGGCTGCAATGTTCATCTCGCCACTGGCCTCGATCGTGCCCAGCGAGGTGGCTGCCGCGGCCCTGGTGATCGTCGGGGTGATGATGGTGTCGCAATTGCGCCATATCGATATCTCCGAGTTCTCAGTGGCGCTCCCCGTAGTACTCACGGTGGCGGTGATGCCGTTCAGTTACTCGATCGCCAACGGTATCGGCGCGGGATTCATCAGCTGGGTGGTGGTGCGTTCGGCGGCCGGCAAGGGGCGCGAGATCAGCCCGCTGCTGTGGGTCGTCGCCGCCGGGTTCCTGCTGTACTTCGCCCGTGGCGGGATTTCGTCCTTTGCCGGGGTATAGCAGAATGCACCCATGAGCGAATCCAGCGTCACCATCAAAACCCTCACCGACGGTCCACTCGAGGTTGCCGGCGAGGTCGAGATCCTCGCCGCCGACGGCACCCTGATCAAGCAGAGCGAGAAGAGTTACCTGTGCCGGTGCGGATTCTCGGAAAAGAAGCCGTTCTGCGACGGGGCCCACAAGCGTGAGGGATTCACCGCTCCCTGATACCGGGGCTAGACTGTAGGTAACCGAACGGTCCTGCCGGGGGAAGACAACAGTGGGGCTGTTCACTACAGAAAGACAGGAACAGCTATGACGTCTGGACGCATTACTCGTCAGATCGCTCTTCTCGCCGGCGGTGCCGCCATCATCGGGATGGGGACCCTGACCGCGTGTAGCACCAAGGAGAAGGAAGCCCCGGCGACGAGCACACCGTCGACCTCGCAGGCTCCGGCCACCTCCGAAGCGCCGGCGGGAACGCCCACCGAGAAGGCTGTCGGCCCAGCAGGCCCGTCGTTCTCCCCTACGGTCAACCCCGCGCCACCGGGTGCCGTCTGCAACAAGATCGTCAATGGCGTGTGCAGCCGCTGATCTATGACGATGCGCACTGGCAGTAGGACAGCGCTGGCCGCTGTGCTGACGGCCGGGGCGATGGTGTTTGCACCGTTCGCCTCGGCCGATCCGGCGCCGAACTGGAACGGCTGGTACAAGATCACCTTTCAAACAGATAAAAAGACCGGTACCAGCATGGCTGCCAAACAGGGGGAGGAGCCGTACACCGCCTGGTACAAGTTCGCGACCGACTGCTCGTCTGGTTCGTGTGTGGCCTCGGTTGTCGACGGACCCACGCCCAAGGACAACGCAGCCAAGACGACGACATTCGACTGGACCGGGACGCAGTGGTCGCGGACCAACAACTGGCGATGGGACTGTGTGCTGCCGGACCGGACCATCACCTTTGATCCGGCGAGTTCGGTGACCACCTATAACCCGCAGCCCGACGGTTCATTGACGGGGATGTTCGCCACCAATATCGGTAGCGGCGCATGCCAGGGCACGGTGTACATCCCACTGACGGCGGTTGTGGCCGCGGCCTAGCGCGTTTTCCTAGGATTTCCTGTCATTTTCGGGCAACCCCGGTGTTACGTTGGCCCGCGGGAGGTCGCTGGCCGAATGGGTGACGTGGACTGGGAGACGCTGAAGGCGGCCGCGATCGCGGCCGCGAAGAACTCCTACTCTCCGTATTCGAACTTTCCGGTGGGTGTGGCCGGCTTCGTCGATGACGGCCGAGTGGTCTCCGGCGCCAATGTCGAGAACGCCTCCTACGGAATCACGCTGTGCGCGGAGTGCTCAATGGTCTCTGCGCTGTATGCGTCCGGCGGCGGCCGACTAACCGCGGCCTACTGCGTCGACGGCAATGGTGATCCACTCATGCCGTGCGGCCGCTGTCGTCAACTGCTTTACGAGCATGGCGGGCCGGAGTTGATAGTCATGACGCCGCGAGGTGTCCAGACGATGGCCCAGATACTTCCCCAGGCCTTCGGCCCGTGGGACCTCGAGGAGAGGAAGTCCGGCAGATGACCACCGTGCCTGCCGAGAAGGCCACCGGGGCCGCGTGGGCGATCCTGGCCGCAATGGGATTCGGTGCGCTGATCGCGCAGATGTTCTCCACTGTGATCGGACCGGCGCTGCCGACCATCAAGGACGACCTCGGGCTCGGCCTGTCTGCGCAGACCTGGACGATCACCGCCTACAGTCTCGCGTTCGGCGCCGCACTGGTGGCCGGCGGGCGGATGGGCGACCTCGTCGGCGAGGTCAAGATGATCGTCATCGGATTTCTCATCTTCGGTGGCGGATTATTGATGTCGGCCATCGCGGTGGGCGGGCCGCTGATGATCAGTGGGCGGGCAATCCAGGGCATCGGTATCGGGATCTCCGCGCCGGCCACGCTGTCCATCGTCGTCAACTCATTTCCGTTGGCGCGACGCGGACTCGCGGTCGGAGTCTGGGGATTCGCGCACGGATTCGGTCTGCTGCTCGGCCCGCTGTTCGCCTCGTGGATGATGGACATTGCGAGCTGGCGCTGGGTGTTCTGGGTAGCCTTGCCGCTCACCGCTGCGGTGATCGCGGTGACACTTGCCGCCACCCGCGGCTACACGAGCGTCATATCGCGAGGCACATACGACTGGATAGGGCTGATACTCGGCGCGACCGGTATCACCCTGCTCACCTACGGGCTGCAGAATTCCTCGGTGAGTTGGAGTTCCCCGGCGACCTGGGGGACCATCGCCGCGGGTATTGCACTGCTGGCCGTCTTTGCCGTTGTGGAAACCCGAATCACCTATCCCCTGGTGGATTTCAGCCTTTGGAAGGAGCGGCTGTTTTCCGGCGGATTCTTCGCTGAGAGTGCGGTCGGATTCGTCTACATCCCGTTCCTGGTTTTCATTGGATCGCTGTACTTCATCAATGTGTTGGGCTACTCCCCGGGTAAGGCATCGTCGGTCATCTTGATCACCACGGGTATCTGCATGGTCTTCGAGCCGCCAGCCGGGCGCTGGGTGGACAAGGTCGGACCGGGTCTGCCGATCACCGTTTCACTGCTTATGCAGGCGACGGCGCTGGCATGGATGGGGTTGTTCTTCTCTCCCACCACCACGCTGGGACAGATGGTAACTCCCCTGGCCCTCATGGGGATCGGCGTCGGTTTGGCGTTGCCGGCCTGCAATACCGCCGGAATGTCGGCCGTCGATCCCGAACGGGCCGGTATTGGTTCGGGGCTGATGCAGATGACGTTCAACATCCCCGCCGCACTCGGCGTCGGGCTGATCACCTCGATCATCGGGGGCCTGACCACCTACGAGGTCCGCAGCAGCCACGACGATCGCCCGGAGTTGCGGGAGACCGCCGCCCGGTACGCCGACGCCGTACAGGATGGCGATATGGCGCGCGCCAACGACGCCATCGCGGGACTACCGCAGGACTCTGTGGACGCCATCAAACAAGCAGTGCTGACCGCAACCTCCGATGCGATTACGGTATCGATGCTCGTGCTCGGCGCGGTGGCACTGGCCGGTGCGATCTTCGCGTGGGTGGTCATCGGCCGGCGCCGCACACCCGATCACATCGAGATGACGCGCGCCGCTGCGGTGTGAAGTTCGTTAGAGCACCGATCGGTCGGCGACCTACTGGAAGATCCCGTTAAACCGGGAAGCAGGGCTCAGTGCCCGGGGTGTAGTACGGCTGTCCGTTGGGCAGGAAGCACGGTGCCTCGCCGTGAAATGAGGGGTACGGCAGGTAACCCGGCGGCAGCGGACCCCAGGCGAGCGGATTATCCACCGCCGCGCCGACGACAGCGGCATCCACGGCGTCGGCGGCGAGATCGGTGCATCCGCCGACCCGGACGTAGAAGCCCACGTCGCCGCAGACCTCAGCCTGGGCCGATGGGGCAATCAGAAACGGCGTTGCAGTCATAGACACTGCAGCCAGCAGAGTTGCGGCCATTTTCTTGTTCACACGAGGATTATCTCCGCTGGGCCGCCGAAGCGCTAACCGGGGCACGTCAGCTATAACGCCAGAGCCTCGGCCACACTGGCCCGGACCGCATCGAGTTCGGACTGCGCTGTCGTTCGCGCGCTGGCGATATCGCCGGTCACCGGCACCACCACCTGCAGGTAGCACTTGAGCTTGGGTTCGGTGCCGCTGGGCCGGATGATCACCCTGGCGTCTTTCAACGTGAAGCGCAAGCCATCGGTGGGAGGCAGTCCGTCGGCGCCCTTCTCCAGATCATCCATTCGGATCACATCCCGACCACCCAGCGAGGTGGGCGGATCGGCGCGAAGCCGCGCCATCGCATCGGCGATTAGATCGATATCGGAAACCCGGACCGACAGTTGACTTGTCGCGTACAGGCCGAACGTGCGGGCCAGATTGTCGAGCACGTCCTGGACCCCGCGCCCCTCGGCCTTGAGTGCGGCCACCATCTCCAGCATCAGCAGTGACGCGGTGATGCCATCCTTGTCCTTGACCGCCTCGGGATCGCAGCAGTAGCCCAGCGCCTCCTCGTAGCCGAACCTCAGGTCCGGCACCTTGGAGATCCATTTGAACCCTGTCAGGGTGGCGGCGTAGCCGAGGCCGGCGTCGCTGGCAATGCGCTCCAGCAGTGTTCCGGAGACGATCGACTGGGCGTAGACACCCTGGGCGGGCGACCCGGCACGCCGTCCACGTTCGACAATCCACCAGCCGAGCAGAGCGCCCACCTCGTCCCCGGTCAGCATCCGGTAGTCCTCGGCGGTCCGAATACCGGCCGCACTGCGGTCCGCATCGGGATCGTTGGCGATGATCACATCGGCACCCTGAGCACGGGCGTCGGCCAGTGCCAGGTCCATCGCGCCGGGTTCCTCAGGATTGGGGAAGTTCACCGTCGGGAATCGGCCGTCGGGGGCGAACTGGGCGGCGACCTTCGTCGGCGCGGCAAAACCGGCGCCGGCAACCGCGCGCATGAACACCTCGCCGCCCACCCCGTGCATGGCGGTATAGACCGCCGAGACCTCGCGCGGTCCGTCACCGAGAAGCGAAACCGCCCGCGCCACATAGGCGTCCAGCACAGCGTTGTCGAGGATGCGGTAGTCATCGGACTGCGGGATCGACGCCAGAGGCCCCACTGCTGCGATACAGGCGGCAATCTCCGCATCGGCAGGCGGCACGATCTGGCTGCCGTCCCCGAGATACACCTTGTAACCGTTGTCATCCGGTGGGTTGTGTGAGGCGGTCACCATGACACCGGCATCGCAGCCGAGTTCACGGATGGCAAACGCCAGCACCGGCGTCGGCAGCGCAGAGGGCAGCACCATCGCGGTGATCCCAGTCCCGGACATGATGCGCGCGGTATCGCGGGCAAAGACGTCGGAGTTGCGGCGGGCGTCGTAGCCGATCACGACGGAGGTCCCGCCGATGGCCACGAGATACGCCGCCAGGCCGGCCGCCGCACGCGCCACCACGATCCTGTTCATCCGGTTACTGCCCGGGCCCAGGCGTCCGCGTAACCCGGCGGTGCCGAATTGCAGGGTGCCGTCGAAGGCGTCGGCGAGTTCGTCAGCGGCGTCGGTGTCCCCCGCTTCGGCGCGTTCGATCAATGCCGACAGTTCCGCGGCAGTGACCGGATCGGGGTCCTCGGCCAACCAGGCGCGCGCGGTGTCGAGCAGTGCCACGGGTCAGTACCCGCCGGGCCCGGCGTCGCCACCGCTGATGATGGCGATCGAGGATGACGCACCGATCCGATCGGCACCGGCGTGCAGCACCTTCTCGGCGTCGCGGTGATTGCGAACCGCACCGGATGCCTTGACACCCAACCGATCCCCCACCATGTGCCGCATCAACGCTATGTCCTCGGGTGTAGCGCCTCCGCCACCGAAGCCGGTGGAGGTTTTGACATACGCCGCACCGGTGCGAGCCGCGATCAGACACGCGATCGCTTTCTGCTCATCGGTGAGCATGCTGGTCTCCAAGATCACCTTGACCGGCACCGGTCGTGCCGCACCCACCACGCCGAGAATGTCGTCGTAGACCGCGGCGAGATCACCGGAGAGCAGACCGCCGATATCCAGCACCATGTCCACTTCGTCGGCACCCTCGGCCACCGTGATGCGGGCCTCTTCGGCCTTGGCCAGCCGCGTCATCGCACCGAGGGGAAACCCGACCACCGTGCACACCATGACGTCAGTTCCGGACAGCTTCTCGACGGCCGTCGGCACCCAACGGGTGTTGACGCAGACGGAGGCGAATCCGTGCTCGCGCGCCTCGTCGCACAGTGTCTCGATAGCCGCAAGAGTCGCGTCGGGCTTGAGCAGGGTGTGGTCGATGCGCCCGGCGAGAGTCGCCGAAGCACGCTTCACGGGCGGGATGTCAACATCGTCCGGTGCCGGGCCCAGGGAATCGATGACGGCATTATTGGCGCGGGTGAAGAGTTCGGCGTGGTTGGTCACATGATTCTCCTGGGATGGGTGGTTAACTCACGCGCCGAGCAGGCTGGCCGCGAGATAGTTGAACAGTGCCACGCCGGAATCCTCGCTGAACTTGTGCAACTGCTCCGGGGTAGATGTCATTTGATCACTCTCGAGGCGGTTGAACACCGTGCAGCAGATCATCGCGAACTTCGAGAAACCCCAGTGGTTCAGATAGCCGGCGATCATCGCGCCCTCCATCTCGATATTGACCACGCCGTTGTCGTGGATCCACCTCAACCAGCCCATCTTGGTTTCCGGCGTCTCAAAACAAATTGCACCGTAAAGGCGGAACTGCTCAAGGAAGAACTCATTGCCGGCGATGGTCTTGCCGGCGATGATGTCGAAGTCAGCATGTTCGTTCGCAGCGATGATCGCGTTGTAGGTCGCGGCCGGGAAGTGCCCGTCGAACCAGTACTCGCCGGTGCCGCCATTGAGCAGTCGGTAGGGCCGCAGGTCCGCCATGAGCCCTTCGGAAGTGACGACGACGGTGCCGACGGTCAGTCCGACACCGCCGCTGGTACCCACCCGGCACCAGAACACCTCATCCAGGGCTCCCAGATCGCCGCGCTTGAGGAAGAACACCATCCGCAAGAGCTCCTGTAACGCGATGGAAGCACTCGGCATGCCCATCCCATGCGAGACGAACAGCACCCCGGCGGTGTATCGGGTGACGAATCGGTCATCCTTGGGGAAGGCAACAATCTCCGCGCCGCCGTTGAGTTCACTCCAACGCTGCGCGAATTCCCTGATGCGCCCGCCGGATCCGGCCATGATGACGGCCTTGAGGTCGCGCAGCTTCGTCAGCAACGGATCGGTGGACGCCACCCCGAAGTGGTAGTAGACGTCCTCGTGGGTGCCGTCGAGGACGCCGTCGAGGAACGCGTGGTTGATGTTCTCGGTCTTCAACTGCGGCCTCCCCGGATGATGACGACGCGACGAAATCTACGCGTTGCCGGGGTTCGGGGGGCCTTTCTTCTGGATACGGCTAGATGATGCCCCCGGTACCTGCGGTACCTCCGACGCCGCCGGTACCACCCGGGGTGCCGGTGGCATTCGTTCCGGCGCCGCCCGCCGATCCCGCGGTCCCGGCATTGCCGGTGCCGCTTGTTCCGCCACCGCCACCGGTGCCACCGACACCACCTGCGCCGCCGTTGCGCACCGAACCCGAGCCGCCGACTCCGCCAACTCCGCCGACTCCGCCGTTGCCGCCGACCGTGGCCGTGCCGCCGCCTGAGCTACCGGCTGCACCATTGCCGCCCTGACCGCCGACACCGCCTGCGCCACCGACGCCGCCATCAGCACCGCCGACATAGGCGGTGGTGTACTGCTGCTGCGCACCGGTCCAACCGCCGGCGGGCTCGGAGTACTCGACGAGGTAGCCGTTGATCGTCTCAGCCGGCCGGTTCCGCAGGTCGTTCCACAGGCCCAGGGTGCCGCGCCAGTTGGTGACGGCGTAGTGCTCGACACCGGCGGAGTTGTTGGGCTCCCCATTCGCCCAGGACGCATAGAAGTACGGTGCGGTGGTAACGCCGCCGGATGCGGCCGACGCGCCCTGCCAGAACTGGGTTCCCGCTTCAGGGCCGGTCACCCACTTCCACACGCCCTCCACGCCCGAATCACTGCCGCCGATCCAGATATTCGTCGCATTGACCTTCGACTTGACGAAGTCGTTCTCTGCGGCGTTGGTGATGGTCACCAGGTAGCCGGTGGCGCCGTTGTAGCTCTGCGCTTGCGCCCCGGTGGATGCGGTATTCCAGTCGACGTTTCCGGCGACGTATTGGTAGTAGTTGTTGTTGAGCGGGTTGTAGTACGTATTCGCAACGTTCAGCGTTGACGTGACGTCGAAGTTGAACGCGCCCTGGGACGTTCCCGTCGACAGCTGCATCGAAGTCAGAGCCGCATTGACGGCAGCCTTCGTTCCGGTGAAGTTGATCGTGGTCATTGCGTTGCCGAACGTATAGCCGTAGCTCGCCGTCAAGCCAGTGGTGCTGGTGAACTTGAAGGTTGTTCCCGAGGGAGCGTCCGGAATCGACACTGACACCAACAGGGTGTCGGTGTCACTGAAGCTGGTGACGGACAGGCCAGTGACCGACTGGTTGGCCGTGTTCTGAGCGAACACCTGGCCGGTGGTTGTGCCGGTACCGCCGACGCCACCGCGGCCACCGACCCCACCGATGCCCGCAGCGCCCGCGTTACCGCCGGTGCCCGTGCTGCCACCGGTTCCACCAGATCCCGCAGTGGCACCTGCCCCGCCCACACCTGCGTTGCCACCGATACCACCGTTGCCGCCCGCCGCGCCGTCGACATTGGTTGCATCGCCGTTGCCGCCGACCCCGCCAACTCCACCGGCACCGGCCGCACCACCGACGCCGCCGGCCCCCCCATTGCCGTTGACGCCCGAAGCCCCAGCACTGCCACCCAAGCCGCCTGCGCCACCGATGCCGCCGTCGGCACCACTGCCGCCGTTACCACCGGGTGTAGCGGAGTCGCCGCTGACGGCATCGGTGCCGGATCCGCCGTTGCCGCCTGAACCGCCTGAACCGGCGTTACCGCCTGCCCCGCCCGCGCCACCGTTGCCGACGGTGGAGTTCACGCCACCGCCGTTGCCGCCGGCGCCACCATTGCCGCCGACGGTGCCGTTGCCGCCGTTGGCCTCGATTCCGGACGTGCCATTGGCGCCGGCAAAGCCGGCTCCGCCGGCGCCACCCCTGCCGCCGGCTCCGCCGGTGGCCTTATTCGTGGTGCCGCCGTTGCCGCCCTTGCCGCCGTTGCCACCGGCCACACCGGCGGATGTCGAGGCAAAGCCTGCGCCGCCGTTGCCTCCATTGCCTCCGTTGGCAGCGTCTGTTCCGCTGCTGGCGGTCGCGCCGTCGGTTCCGCCATTGCCGCCGCTGCCCTTGGTGCCACGCGCGCCCGGAGGGCCGGGTAAGCCGGAGTTGCCGCCGTTGCCACCGGCGGCACCGTCGGGGTTGGTGGCATCGCCAGCAGCGCCGTCGCCACCGTTGCCGCCCGCTCCGGCAGCGCCACCCGTACCGGCGTTACCGCCGTTGCCGTTGGTGCCGCCGACGGAGTTGCCGCCCCTACCCCCGGCACCACCGCCGCCGCCCGTGCCGCCGCGGCCGCCGTTTCCGCCGGTGATACCTGCGGTGGCCGAGGTGTAGCCGAGGCCTCCGGCGCCGGCGTTACCGCCGTTGCCGCCATTGCCGCCATTGCCGGCGATACCGGTCGTGGCGGCGCCGCCGGCGCCGCCCTTCCCGCCGATTGCTCCGGCTTGGCCGTAGTTACCGTCAGGGGAGATGGCGGTACCCTTGGCGCCATTCCCACTGGCGCCGCCGTTGCCGCCGTTGCCCCCGTTACCGGCCTGACCGCCGGTGGAGGTGCCGCCGTTACCGCCCGCGCCGCCGACGCCGCCATTGTTGGCTGAACTTCCGGACAGGTCGCCGCCGTTACCGCCGGTGCCACCGTTACCGCCGGTGCCATAGGAGCCATTGGCACCGGTGGTTAGGCCGGTTCCGCCCGCGCCTTCGATGCCGGCATTGCCGCCGTTGCCACCGGCGGAGCCTGTGCGTTCGGCGACGGTGACGAACGCACCACTCTTGCCGTCCGCGCCGTTGCCGCCCACACCGCCGCTACCGGCGTTACCGCCGGTGCCACCGGTACCCCGGGTGCCGGCCCCGCCGCCCGTACCGCCTGCAATACCCGCGATACCGCCGCTGCCGCCGGCACCGCCGTTGCCGCCGTTGCCACCGTTGGTGCCGGCCTGCGCACCGGTTCCGGCAACCCACACACCGGTGTAGCCGTTACCGCCGTTGGCGCCGTTGCCCGCGCGGCCACCGTTGCCGGCGTTGCCGCCGTTTCCATTGGTGCCTGCTTTGGCGCCGCTGCCGCCGGCAGCGCCAGCGATACCGCCCGCGCCGCCGTTGCCTCCGCTGCCGGCGTTACCGCCAGCTCCGCCAGCCTGGCCGTCAATGCCGGCAGCGGTGCTCGCCGCACCGGCTGCACCGTTGCCGCCGTTACCGGCCGCACCGCCCGCTCCGCCGTTGCCGGCATTGCCGCCGTCGGCGTCGGCACCCGCCAATCCGCCGCCACCACCGGCGAGACCACCGGCTCCGCCGATACCGGCATTTCCGCCGCGCCCGCCGTTGCCACCGCGCCCGCCGTCCGCGCCTGCGGCGCCCGGGGTCCCTCCACTGGCACCGTTGAGACCGGCCCCGCCGGCTCCGCCATCGCCAGCATTACCGCCCAGGCCCGCGTTTCCACCGTCGCCGTAGCGTCCGCTGGTGCCGGTGGTCGCGGTGCCTGCAGCACCGCCCTGACCGCCATTGCCACCTGCCGCGCCGTTGCCGCCGACCCCGCCGTCGGTACCGTCCGGGCTGGTCAAGGTTCCCGCGGTACCGGGCACCCCGCTGCCGCCGTTGCCGCCCACGCCGCCGGCGCCACCCTTACCGCCATTGCCCGCGGTACCGGAGGTCGCTGAGCCGCCGGCGCCGCCGGTGCCGCCATTGCCGGCGGCCGTGCCGGACACACCGGAGCCGGCGGGGCCGTTGTAGCCGCCGCCGCCCTTGCCTCCGGCGCCGCCATCGCCGCCCGTGCCGATGGTGACGTCGCCACCCTTACCGCCGACGCCACCGTCACCGCCGGCCTTGCCTGCCACCGTCGAGGTCCAGCCGTTGCCGCCGGTGCCGCCCTTGCCGCCATCGAGCAGTGTGCCACTGCTGCCGCCGGTGCCGCCGGTGCCGCCCGCGGCACCGCCCGAACCCGCGCCGCCAGCCGAACCGCCGTCACCACCGGTGCCACCGTCCGGGTTGTCCTCGGTTCCATCCGCACCGGCCGCGCCGTCCGCGCCCACACCGGATGCACCGCCATTGCCACCATTGCCACCACCGCCGGCGCCGGATCCGCCGTTGCCGCCGTTGCCACCATTACCCCCGTCGCCGCCGCCGCTGCCGGCTGTGCCGGGCTCGCCGTCATTGACGCCTGTGCCGCCCGCGCCGCCCGCACCGGCGTTACCGCCATTGCCACCGGCGCCCGTTCCGGAATTGCCACCGTTGCCGCCGGAGCCGCCGGAGCCGCCGTTGCCACCGGTCTGCGCATCCCCGACGGTACCACCGGTGCCGCCATTGCCGCCGTTGGTGGCGCCGGCGGACGAGAAGCCGTAACCGCCGTTGCCACCGTCGCCGCCATCGGCGGAAGTACCGTCGAGGCCCCAGTCCGCCCCGGAACCACCTGCCGCACCGAGACCGATGGCGCCACCCTTGCCACCCTTGCCACCGCTGCCGCCGTTCGGGGACGCGGCGTTGCCGTCCGCACCGTTGCCGCCATTGCCGCCGGTGCCGGCATTGCCACCGTTGCCGCCAACACCACCGACGCCGAAGATCGACCCGGCCAAGCCGCCCGCGCCACCGTTGCCACCGTTACCGCCGAGGGTTCCGTTACCGCCATTGCCGCTGGGGAAGGTCCCGTTGGCGCCGTTGCTGCCGTTCGTGCCGCTGCCGCCGGCACCGCCGCGTCCGCCGTCACCGACGGAGCCGCCGTTACCACCGACCCCGCCGTTGCCGCCGGAAGTCCCGGCTGCGGCGCCCGAGTCGGCTGCCGCGTCATATCCGGCGCCGCCGCTGCCGCCGTTACCGGCCGGGAAAACCCCGGCGCCGTTGGCGCCGTCCGTACCGTCGGTCGCGGGGTTGCAACTCGGGTCATCGGTATAGCCGGCGAGACCGCCCTTACCGCCGGTTCCGGCATTGCCGGCATCGCCACCATCACCGCCGTTGCTGCCGGTGGTGATCAGCGCGGTGCCGGCGGCGCCGTTGCCGCCGTTACCCGGGGTGCCGGCGTTGCCACCGGTACCGCCGTTACCGCCGTCACCGGCCGATGCTGTGCGCTCGAAGAAGAAGAGGAATCGGCCCTCACCGGCTGCACCGCCGTTACCGCCGTTGCCGGCGTTGCCGGCGTTGCCGCCGTTGCCGCCATCGGTGCCGTCAATCAGTGGATTGGTGGAGTTCACCCCGCTGACACCGTTACCGCCGTTGCCTCCATTACCGCCGACGCCGCCGGCACCCCCGCGGCCGCCCCAGCCGAAGACCCAGGAGCCTTCGCCGCCGTTGCCGCCGTTGCCGGCGCTGCCACCGCTGGAGCCGTCGGTACCGCTCTCGCCGGGAAGCACACCGTTGATGCCGTTGGCACCGTTGACGCCGTGGCCGCCCGCGCCGCCATTACCGCCGCCGCCAATCACCGACAGCAGTCCGGTGCTGCCGCCGTTACCGCCGTCGCCCCCGATACCGGACACGCTGGTGGCCGCGCCACCGTCACCGCCATTACCACCGCGGCCGATCTTCAGGCCGCCACGACCACCAGTGCCACCGTCACCGCCGGTGCCGCCGGCTCCACCGGTCCCGCCATCGCCGCCGATGCCCCAGAATGCCAGATAGCCGGAATCGCCTGCGGCCCCGCCCATTCCACCGGTGCCGCCATCAATGAACGCGTTGCCAGTGCTGGCTCCGCCGACGCCACCGTCGCCGCCGAAACCAAGGAACGACAGCACCGCACTGCTCCCGCCGGCTCCGCCGTTGCCACCGGTACCGGGAACAACGTCACGAGCACCCGCAGCACCGCCGGCACCGCCGGCGCCACCGCCGCTGATCAGCGACACCAACCCGCCGCCGCCGCCCGCGCCGCCGTTGCCGGCCGCCGCGCCGAAGCCGCTACCGCCGGTGCCACCGGCACCGCCCACACCGAACAGCGAGATCACTGCGGCCTTGCCGCCAGCACCACCGTTGCCGCCGACGGGGCCCGACCCGCCGGCGCCACCGGCACCGCCGGCGCCAAACAACGCCAGCAGTCCGGAATTTCCACCTGCGCCGCCATTGCCGCCGCTTGTCGCGCCGACGGAGTTGCCGCCCTTGCCCCCGGCACCACCGGCACCCCATAGTGCGAGCGCTCCCGATGTTCCACCCGCACCGCCGGCACCACCGTTTCCGCCACCGACGCCGCCGGCGCCGCCGGTGCCACCAGCCCCGCCCCTGCCATTGAGCAGGCCCGCCCGACCACCGGCACCACCTACACCGCCGTCACTTCCGAGGGTGGCGCCGCGCCCGCCAGCGCCGCCCGCACCACCGGTGCCGTAGAGCGACAGGAATCCGGTGGTGCCACCGGCACCACCCGCGCCCCCGGTAACACCGGTGGAGATCGACTGCGCACCCGCGCCGCCATTGCCGCCATTGCCCAGGAACAAACCGCCCGCACCGCCAGCGCCGCCCGCACCGCCATTGATGCCCGCCCCGCCGTTCCCGCCGTTGCCGAACCAGCCCGCTGAGCCACCGGTGCCGCCGTTGTAGCCGTTACCACCGTTACCGACCAGACCGGCGTTGCCGCCATTGCAGGCGGTGCCACCGGTGCAGGTTTCCGCGGTGTAGCTGAAGCCACTGCCCAGCAGGATGCCGGCGTTCGGATTATCAGCGGTGCCATTGCCGAAGAAGATCCGCAGAATGCTGCCCGGCTGCCAGGCGCCCACTGCCGACGCACTCGGAACTGCCGGCTCACCGCTAGTGATCGCGGTTACTGCGGCCTGTGTTTGCGACGCACCGCCTAGTCCGCGACGGCTAACCCCCAGTGCCGTCCACGCCAACGGCGCCGCTGCCGAACCGTCACCACTGCCGTCCAACCACGTCACCAGGTTGTCGCTCAGCCCACTGACCGCGCCAGAAGCTTCGGCTGGCTGGGCCACACCGAGCACCGGTTCCGCCGCAATCACCGGATCGGATGCAGCGGACGAGTCAGTCACTGCTGCAACAGGATCAGTGGATCCCGACGAATCTGACGGCGCCGTCACTGGCGACAGATCGACAGGGCCGGGAGTGATGCCCGTCGCCCCCGCAGTCCCCGACACCGCTACCCCCGACACCACAGAGTTGGGTCGCTGATGATGCGTCCGGTTGCCCGGCGCCGCAGCGGACCGGGAAGGCCGTCCCTGAGCCACTGAGCGCCGCGCTGGCGCTGGCGTGGACCCTGACGATCCCGATTGCGCCGACGATGCATCCGAACTCGAACCCGCTGAACCCGTCGTATCAGCTGCGGCCACCGGCATGGATGCCACTGCCGCGCCGACACCCAGCGCCACCGCAAGTGCGCCAACACGGCCTACGTAGCGGGCGTACCCCGATGCAGATTGCTCCACCCGCGGCACCCTACGAGACTGAATCTCACGAACTCGATTGATGCGGATATCAGCGACGGTGGACGCGGAGGAAGCGGCTGAGTTCATCTGAGAATCCTTCGACGGACGGGCGCAAGCTGCCTCGCGCGGCGTTGCCAGTATTGCGGCTGGCAAATATTATGTCTATCGAATCCGGTTTCCAATCCAAAAGCGCTAAAAATGCCGCAGGCCAGCGCACCGTACCGGCGTGTCTGCTGTGCCAGCGGACACTGAGGACCGCACGGCTTGCACTCTTAGCAACAGGACGAGGCCGGTTCGGAAAATCATCGGCGATCAAAGTGCAGCTTCCCACGGAACTGCAGCAGGAGCGCGACCGTCGCCGTCCAGCCCGTCTGATGACTGGCGCCCAGGCCCCGACCGGTATCCCCGTCGAAGTACTCGTAGAAGGGCACCAGATCTCTCCAGTGCGGATCGTTCTGGAAGTACTCATTGTCGCCGAAGGTTGCGCGTCGGCCGTTGTCATCGCGGACCAGCAGTCCGGTGAGACGCCGGGCAATTCGATCTCCGATCGCGGCCAGCGACGCCGTCCCGCTCGGATCCGCCGGGTCGGGCATGACGAACGTGTCACCGAGAAAGCGGGCATACGAGTTAAGCGCCTGGACGAACAGGAAGTTCGTCGGCAGCCACACCGGACCCCGCCAATTCGAGTTTCCGCCGAACATGCGATTGCGGGATTCGGCAGGCGCATAGTCGACGACGTGATCCTGGCCGCTCACCCGATAGGTGTACGGACGATCCCGATGGTACTTCGACATCGAGCGAATCCCGTTGGGCGACAGAAACTGTTCGGGATCGAGGAGCCGGGTGAGCATCAAAGCCAGCCGATCCTGGTGGACGATACCGAGCATAAAGTGCGATCCGTCTCCCCCGGTCAGTTCGAGGTTGACCTCACGGTCGGTATGCTCATAGGCAGCGGACAGTTCATCCAGACATCGCTTGATCGTCTGAACCGCTTCGGTCGCCGTCACCGGAATAGCGAAACCAGCGAACAGCGGAACCACCCCCTGCATGGAGAAAACCTCGAGCGATCGACTCGTGCCATTGGGTAACTCGATCACGTCGTGGTAAAAACCGGTCGCCTCGCTCCAGAAACTGACGTGATCGCTGCCCTTCTCCAGGGCATTGGCAATCAGCCAGGCATCCCACACCCAGCGGCCGAACATGCGCAGATACCCGGGGTCCGCTGCGGACAGTTCAATGGTCATCTCAAGAAGGTGGATGATCAATGCCGCCATCCATGCCGTGCCGTCCACCTGGGCCAGCGTTCCGCCGGTGGGTAGCGGATGGTCTCGGTCGAAGACACCGATATTGTCCATACCCAGGAAGCCGCCACCGAACACACCGCGATTGGATGCATCCTTCTGGTTCAACCACCACATGGCACCCAACGTCGCCGAGCGGTACACCAGGGCCAGGAAATCGCGATCGCCCACTCCGGTTCGGGCGCGGTCGAGTTGATAGACCTGCCAGCCGGCCCAGGCGTGCACGGGCGGGTTGGTGTCTCCGAAAGACCATTCGTACGCCGGTATCTGACCGTGCGGATGCTGCGCGGTGGACTGCTGCAGAACCAGGACCTGGGTTTTGGCGAACTCCGGATCGATCAGCGCCATGGCCACGCAGTGAAAGGCTAAGTCCCAGGCCGCGAACCACGGATACTCCCAGGCATCCGGCATGAGGATGATGTCGCTGAGGGCGAAATGCTGCCAGTCGGAGTTGCGGCCGGTCCATCGGGCATCCGGCGGGGGCGGCTGGCCCGGGTCTCCTCTGAGCCACCGGCGCACGCGGTAGCTATAGAACTGCTTGCACCACAGCAGCCCGGCCAGCGCCTGGCGCTGTACCAACCGCTCATCCACCGTCAGATCCGCTGCGGCCAGATCCTCATAGAACGCATCAGCCTCAGCCTTGCGCACCGTCAGCACCGTATCGGCATCGTCAAAAGGCAGGGCAAGCTCGGCCGGGGCGAACCGAACCGTCACCGTGACACTCTCGCCCGCCGCAAGCTCCGCCACCACGTGGGCGGCGACCTTGCTGCCCTCAGTCGCGCTGACGGCAGTGGTATCGCCGTGGACGATGTAATCGTTGATCCCGTCCTTCGCCGTCGCCGAGGTGTTCGCAGATCCGAACAGCAGACGGTTGTTGGTCTCGTTCTCACAGAAGAGAAGATCCGGAGTATCACCGGTCGAGGACATCACCGAAAGCCAACGCTGCCCGATTTCAGGATGATCGGTTACGGCAATCCCACTGCTGCACTTCGTGATCCGAGGTGCCACCTGATCAATTTCCCACGACCAGGTATTGCGATACCACAACTGCGGCAACACGTGAATCATCGCCGCCTCAGGCCCGCGGTTGGTCACCGTAATACGGCAGAAGAAGTCCTCCGGCGACGCTTTGGCATACTCCACTGAGACGTCGAAATAACGCTGCTCCAGCCACTGCTCGCGCAGGGCGTCAAAGAGTTCGTACTCGCCGACGTCCTGGCCGCGACTCCGGTTCGTGTGCAGCAGATCCTCATACGGAAACGCCACCTGGGGATACTTGTAAACCATGGATGCGTAGGTATGCGTGGGCAGATTGTCGGTGTAGAACCAGTAGTCCTTGACGTCCTCGCCGTGGTTGCCCTGCTCGTTGGACAGACCATAGGGCCGTTCCTTGAGGATCTCGTCGCGCTCGTTCCACAGCGCGATTCCCATGCAGATGATCTGGTCGCGATCGCACCAGCCGGCCAGTCCGTCTTCGTTCCATCGGTAGGCGCGACTACGGGCATGGTCGAACGGAAAGTACGACCATGCCTCGCCGTCGGCGCTGTAGTCCTCGCGGACCGTCCCCCACGCCCGCTCGCTCAGGTAGGTGCCCCAGCGCTGCCAGTCCGACGCGCCGGCACTGACCTCGTCGAGACGATCTTGTTCGGCGGTACTCACCCGGCCCTCACCCAGACCTCACGCCGGAAACGGCAGCCAGGGTTCACGCCAACCCGGATGTCCGGCAAGCAGTTTCGCCGCACCCGCCGGCCCCCACGATCCCGGCGCGTATATCTCGACCGGCGGTGGCGCGTCCAGCAGCGGCTGAACGATCCGCCAGGTCTCTTCAACGCCGTCTTCCCTGGTGAAGTGACTGGCGTCTCCGCGCAGCGCGTCACTGAGGAGTCGCTCATAGGGTTCGGGGGCATCGCCGAGTTCCTCGGCGAACACCAGTGCGAGATCGACCGCGCGAGTCTCGTTGACTCCCGGGGCCTTGGCCTGGATCACCAAACAGGCGCCCGGGTTCGGGTCGATCCGAAGAATGAGTTCGTCGGGATCGGGCGAGTGCGGCAGGAATGCCAGTTTGGGCGGACGCTTGAAGATGACTCGCATCTCGGTGGCTCGCACCGGTAATGCCTTGCCGGCCCGGATGAAGAACGGCACACCCGCCCAGCGCCAGTTGTCGATCTCCAAGCGAAGCGTCGCATAGGTTTCGGTCTGCGAACCCGGCCGTACGCCACCCACCGACTGATAACCGTCGTACTGGCCGCGGATGTAGTGCTTTGGATCAATTGGTGGAATCGCGCGGAAGACCTCAACCCGCTTATCGCGCTGACCATCTGCGCCGGCGACGCTGGGCGGCTCGGAGGCGAACAGTCCGATCAACTGCAGCAGGTGGTTCTGTACGACATCCCGCAATGCACCGACCGGATCATAGAAACCGCCCCGACCCTCGACCCCGAAGTTCTCGGCCATCGTGATCTGTACGGCGGCAATCCGGTCGCGGTTCCATAGCGGTTCGAAGATCGAGTTGGCGAATCGCAGGAACGCGATATCCATCGCGGGTTCCTTGCCCAGGAAGTGGTCGATCCGGAAGATCTGCGGCTCCGCCAGGAGCTTGCTCAGGTCCGCATTGAGCGCGCGGGCCGAGACGAGGTCGTGGCCGAACGGCTTCTCCACCACCACCCGGGCCGTGCCGGTGAGGCCCGCCGACGCCAACCCCTCCACCACACGGCCGAACAACGACGGCGGGATCTCCAGATAGAAGACCGGCGTACGGCACCCCTCGATCGCTCTGGCAACTCGCTCAAAAGTAGCTGAGTCGCCGAAATCACCCGACACCATAGACATCCGCGCAGCCAGTCGCGCAAATACGTTCTCGTCGACGGATTCGCCGGCACCCTCGATCGCTGCGCGGGCGTGATCGCGCAACGCGTCATCCGACCACGCATCGAGCGCCACCCCGACGATCGGGCAGTCCAGCAGTCCCCGGTGCTCCATCCGGTACAGCGACCGGAAGGTCATCTTCCTGGCGAGGTCTCCGGTAATCCCAAAAATCACCAGCACATCAGCGGGCGTGGTGGCAGGCGAGGTCACGATTCCTTTTCATTGTGGCCGCCGAATTCGCTGCGCATAGCCGAGAGCACCTTGGCGGTGAAGTCGCCGAGGTCGCGGGACTCGAAGCGCTGGTACAGCGCCGTAGTGATCACCGACGCGGGCACGCCTTCATCGACCGCGGCGAGCACCGTCCAGCGTCCCTCACCGGAATCGGAGACCCGTCCGCTGTACTCCGCTAATTCCGGCGATCGGGCCAGGGCCGACGCGGTCAGGTCGACGAGCCAGGACCCGACCACCGACCCGCGCCGCCAGAGTTCGGCGACTTCGGCGACGTCGATGTCGTACTGATAGGCCCAGGGGTCGCGCATGGGTGCGGTCTCGGCATCTGCGGTGCGGCCCACGCTGCCGGCGTTGGCGTGCTTGATGATGCTCAGGCCCTCGCCGATCGCGGCCATCATGCCGTACTCGATTCCGTTGTGAACCATCTTCACGAAGTGGCCCGCGCCGTTCGGCCCGCAGTGCAGATACCCCTCCTCGGCCGTGCCGTCGGTGCGGGTCCGGCCCGGCGTCCGCCCGACGTCCCCCCGCCCCGGTGAGATGGTCTTGAAGATCGGGTCGAGTCGGGTCACGACTTCGGTTTCGCCACCGATCATCAGGCAGTAGCCGCGGTCCAAGCCCCACACGCCACCGCTGGTGCCGCAGTCGACGTAGTGGATTTTCTTTTCGGCGAGATGCTTGGCCCGGGTGATGTCATCGCGGTAATAGGAGTTTCCGCCGTCGATCAGCGCATCGTCGGCATCCAGCAGGGGGATC
This sequence comes from Mycobacteriaceae bacterium, assembly GCA_037138615.1. Classification (GTDB taxonomy): domain Bacteria; phylum Actinomycetota; class Actinomycetes; order Mycobacteriales; family Mycobacteriaceae; genus Mycobacterium. The sequence goes on from JBAXIA010000010.1 coordinate 23,910, forward strand.
AGCTCATCGATGATCTTGTCCACGATGGCCGCCGGAAGCATCAGCCAGATCGCGCGTGGCTTGTCCATCTTGGCCACCAGGTCCTGCAACGAGTTGGCACCGGTGGCGCCCTCGGCCTCGAGTGCCTTCACGGCATCGGGATCCACATCGTAGGCGACGCAGCGATGTCCGTCTCGCATCAACCGTCGGACCAGGTTGGCCCCCATTCGGCCGAGTCCCACCATGCCGAGTTGCATCGGTTTGTCAGTTGCCATTTCCGCCTTCGCTTTCTCCGGGATGTCGCACCGTAACGCCTAGATGCGAAATCTAGTCGGGCTGGAGGTAAACAAATCGTGTTTCCACGCCTTAGCTGGTGAGACCACGAAAACACTGGTCGCACGGCGTGGTCATGTTGACGCTTGAGTTGCTGCACCGATAGATTAGGCCTCACGTGGGCCTGTGCCCTCATCGGGGGAATCGCGAAAGGGGGGTGCAGTGGTGTCCGCATTCACATGCGCCGCCCGCGTGGGAGCGACAGCGATCGCGCTGGGCCTGTCGCTGGCCGTTTCCTCCGGTGTTGCGGCTGCAGATGACTCCCAGCCGGGCTCCCAGACCGCGTCGTCCGTAAGCGCTGACGCTGCGCCCCCGCAGACGAAGAGTCCGCCGGCGCGTCTCCCGGCGCGTGAAACCCGGGCCGCCAATAAGGCTGCCCGTGCCGAATCCAACCCGAACCGCACCCAACGCGAATCCCCCCGTTCGGCCGCGCGTCTGATGGCACCCGCCAGTGACAGCACCGACCGGCCGCAGACACCGGCTACCGCGGTAGCGCCACGGACGCCATCGGCGGCTGCCCAGGCTGCCCCGGCGAGCGCTTCGCCGGCGGTGCTATCGGATCGTGCAACGTCGGCAGTGCCGTCGACGTCCGGGCGGGCCATTCGCACCGCGTCGACTACCGACACACTGAGGACACCGGTCCTCGCGCACGCGGTGGCATCGGCGACCGATCCGTTCTCGGCGCTGCTGGCCCCGATCCAAGGATTCTTCGAGGGCGCGACGCTGTTGATCCGGCGCACTCTGTTCAACCAGGCACCGTCGGTCAACCCGGTCCAGCTCACCGGACAAACGACGGGCCCGATCACCGGCACCATCGGAGCGGTGGACCCCGAAGCCGACCCGATCGTCTACAGCATCACCCGCAGTGCCCAGTACGGCAGCGTGGTGGTCGGTACTGATGGCAGCTACACCTACACGCCCGGCCAAAACTTCAGCGGCACAGACACCTTCACCGTCGCCGCCACCGACACCGGGTTCCACATCAATCTTCTCGATCTTTTCCGGGCGCCCAGTACCTCGGCAAGTGTTGCGGTCAAACAGGGTGCCGCCGCCACTGCCCCACGGCTGCAGTTCCAATTCATCTACGGAAGCGGATCGCAATTCTGGTCCACCGCGGCCCGCAGCTCCCTTGAGTCCGCCGCAAGCGTGCTGTCGACCCACATTGTCGTGACGGCACCGGTTGTCATTACCTTTAACGTCACCGGAGAGTTTTCGCCGCTCTCCACGACACTGGCCACGGCCGGCAGCGACTTCATCAGTTCCGACCCGGGCTTTCTGCCGACGGTCGTTCAGAACAAGATCCTCACCGGCGTCGACTCCAACGGGTCAACCGCCGATGGCGAGATCACCTGGAACTTCGCGCAATCCTGGGCCACCGGCGACGTGGTCGACTACAGCCAGTTCGACCTCGAGGCTGTCGCAACCCACGAGTTGCTCCACACCCTGGGATTCCTGTCCTACGTGGATGCGCCGGGCGCCAATACCGGTCAGAGTTGGACGGTGTTCGATAGCTTCCTGGTCACTGCGGACGGCACAAAGGTGATCGGCAGTGACTTCACCTGGAACACCGCCTTTGACCCGAACCTGACGGGCGGCAACGGCGGACTCTATTTCGGAGGCAATGACGCCGTCGCTGCCTACGGCGCACGGGTTCCCCTGTACACGCCGAGCCCGTGGGAATCCGGAAGTTCGGTCTCACATCTGAACGACAGCACTTTCGTCGGTGCCAACCGGAAGATGATGAATGCCATGGTGCGAGTGGGCCGAGGCATACGCGATCTGAGCTCGGTCGAACTCGGCATTCTGGCAGACCTCGGCTACACCGTCGTATAAATCCACCCCCGGATAAGGGCGATAACCTCAGACCAAGTCTGCCTTTGTCATTTCGTCTCGGGTGAGTTCAGAATCTGCCGGATGCTCGAACACCCCGTTCGCATAGAACGGACTCGGAATCATCAAGTCCAACTGGGGTGGTGACGCAAATCCGCCCATCATCGACGGCCCCCGGCCATCAGTGCTGCGATGACCGTGCGCCACTCCGCACGGCGCCATCATCACATCGTTTTCCTCGGCATCGACCCAGCCGAACCCACCACCAAAAAGTTGACCTGAGCCACTCCACATCACCAGGAATTCATCGGAAACCGGGTGCTTGTGGATCACGTCCGCAACCCCGATCCCGGTATACGCGTAATTGAAACCAGTCAATCGTGTCCCGGCCCCCGGCCACAGGACCAACCTCATCGGAAGGCCGATCCCGGTGAAGGGGGCACCGTCGAGAACGTTGAACAAGGCCCCCTTCAGCTTGACGTCATCGGGTGCGAGATTGTTAGCCCTCACCTCGAGCTGGTCCTCACGAAAGGTCATCTCCTCAAGTTTCGGCGGAGTCACGGGGATCGCATTGGTGCACGCCTTTTCAATGGAGTCGAAATTCATCACACCCAGTTGACTGTTGTAGAAACCCTTGTCCGAGTAGAGATCGAACTGGGGCGGGCAGATCTGATTCACCAGAATCGCCGATTCGGTATTGCCGGCGGGATTTCGGATCTGGTGCTCTACGCCTGCCGGAAAGTAGGCGATGTCACCAGGCTGCAACGTCACCCATCGGTCTTTGAGCCACACCTCGGCAACGCCGTGCCGGCACAGGATGGCCTCCTCGGCCAGATCATAGGTGTAGCGATCGCTCTGTTGGCCTGGCGCAACATTGGTGACATGAACTGATTGGGTCTGGTAGCCCGTCCCGGGCCAGGCCAGAAGCCGCGTTTCCAAACCGTGGGCGGTAATCGTCGGGCCGTCGAACAAATTACCGATGGCTCCTTCGGAGCGAATTTGTTTCGCGGTCCGATACCGGGCACGTAAATCATCGGTGATCTTCATCGTGTTCCTTTGACGGTCGTGACGGACCATGATCCTAGTTACCCATCAACGAGCGAGGGCCAAGGACGAGATACACCGGTTGGCATCGGATTCGATAACTGTCAATATAGATAGATGTCGAATCCCTGCCCGGTGGAGCCGCTGGTGGCCGAGCCGTTGACCATGGCCGCGGCCACCGATATGGCGGCGAAGTTCAAAGCACTGTCCGATCCGGTGCGTCTGCAGCTGCTGAGTCTGGTGGCCAGCCACGGCGGCGGTGAGGCCTGCGTGTGCGATATCGCCTCGGGCGTGGGGGTATCTCAGCCGACTGTGTCCCATCACCTGAAAGTGCTGCGCGATGCCGGGTTGCTGACCTCGCAGCGCCGGGCTTCCTGGGTGTACTACGCGGTGGTTCCCGAAACACTGACGGCACTGTCGGCACTGCTGCGGACCGGCGTCGACGCAGCGACAGCCGGGGTACCCGCGTGACTGAGACGGCCGTGCACGACGACACCTCCGGGGCGCTGTCCCGACTCTCCACACTCGACCGCTTCCTCCCGATCTGGATCGGCATCGCGATGGCGGCCGGCCTATTGCTCGGCCGAATGATCCCGGGCCTGTCCGGTGTGGTGTCGGCGGTAAGCCTCGACGGAGTCTCGCTGCCGATCGCCCTGGGCCTGCTGGTGATGATGTATCCGGTGCTGGCCAAGGTCCGCTACGACCGACTGGACTCGATCACTGGCGATCACAAATTCCTGCTGAGCTCACTGGCTCTGGTCTGGTTGGTCGGCCCGGCCCTGATGTTTACTCTCGCGTGGCTCTTCCTGCCGGATCTGCCGGAGTACCGGACCGGGATCATCATCGTGGGCCTGGCGCCGTGTATTGCGATGGTCATCATCTGGAATGACCTCGCCCGCGGTGATCGGGAGGCTGCTGCGGTTCTGGTGGCGATCAACTCCGTCATTCAGGTGCTGTTCTTCGCCGCGCTAGCCTGGTTCTATCTCGCTGTGCTCCCCGGCTGGCTTGGATTGAAACAGACGACGATCGATTTCTCGACCTGGCAGATCGCCAAGTCGGTTCTGATCTTCCTCGGGATACCTCTGATTGCGGGCTACCTGACCCGTCGCTATGGCGAAAAGCTCAGGGGCCGTGCGTGGTACGAGTCGACGTTCCTGCCCAAGATCGGTCCGTGGGCGTTGTACGGCCTGCTGTTCACCATCGTGATCCTGTTTGCGCTACAGGGACGTCAGGTCACCTCCCACCCGTGGGATGTGGCGCGGATCGCACTGCCGCTGCTGGCGTACTTTGCGGTCATGTGGGGCAGCGGCTATGCGTTGGGCGCCGCTATCGGACTGGGGTATGCCCGCACCACCACCCTGGCCTTCACCGCCGCGGGCAATAACTTCGAGTTGGCTATCGCGGTCGCCATCGCCACCTTCGGGGCCACCTCCGGGCAGGCCCTCGCCGGTGTCGTCGGCCCGCTGATCGAAGTACCGGTACTGGTCGCCCTGGTGTATGTGTCGCTGGCGCTGCGTCGGCGATTGGCCCCGAATGCCACACCGGCACAACAGGAGTCCTGATGGTCACCGATAAGACTCGACCCAGCGTGCTGTTCGTCTGCGTCCACAATGCCGGTCGCTCGCAGATGGCGGCCGGGTTCCTCAACTACCTGGCCGGCGACGCGATCGAGGTCCGTTCAGCCGGCAGTGCCCCGGCCGCGAGCATCAATCCGGCCGCCACCGAGGCCATGGCTGAAATCGGCATCGATATCTCGGCCCAGTCGCCGAAGATCCTCACCTCGGATGCCGTCGAAACCTCCGACGTCGTCATCACAATGGGCTGCGGTGACACCTGCCCGGTGTTCCCGGGCGTGCACTACCGGGACTGGGAGTTACCCGATCCGGCCGGTAAGGGTATCGAGGCGGTTCGCCCGATCCGCGATGAGATCAAGGCTCGGGTCCAGGCTCTCATCGACGAGCTCACGGGTGCGTAGTCACGTCACTAACCAGAGAGCGACAAGAGGAGCCAGGTTCAGCAGCAGGGTACCGATCTTGTAGACCGCCATTCCTCCGTAGTGAATGGCATCGAAAGTCTCCCTGGAGATGTGGAACCATCGCGAATGCAGGGTGTACAGCCAGTCATGCGCTAGGCAGAAGGCGGCAAACCAGATCAGCAGGACGCTGTAGTTGATCACCAACGACCACAGTAGGACTTCGCGCAGCGTCTGCAGGGTCATGGTCACTCCTGGGCGGACAGAACCCCACCCTAGCCTGATCGCGATCACCTGAATACCTGGCCGAGTACCGTTTTGACGGTGTCGACCGAATCAGCCCTGAGTGCCATCTTCGACGCGCACGGCGGCCTGGACTACTGGCGCTCGCTGGCATCCATCGATGTCGAGATATCGGCTTACGGCTTTCTGTTCACCACCAAACGCGTGCCCCCGCAGCGTCATGCCCGGCTGACCATCAACGCCCGCAAGCCCGAAGTGACGCTCTGGGATTATCCCGCGCCCGGTCAACGAGCGACTCTGCATGGCACCGACCGAGTCGAGATCACCAGTGACGACGGCTCGGTGCTGCAGAGCCGAACCAATCCCCGCGCAGCATTTGCCAACAAGCGACTTGTGACACCCTGGGATGCGCTGGACTTCGCCTACTTCTCCGGATACGCGATGTGGAACTACCTGACGTTGCCTTTCCTGCTGCTGGAACCGGGCATCACGGTGCACACCGCGGACGGACGCGCGGCCAACGGTATGACCCGACTCCGGGTCGGCTATCCCCCGACAATTCCGACCCATTCGGCCGAACAGGAGCTCTATTTCGACCAAACCGGTCGATTGCGCCGTCATGACTACACGGCCGAGGTTGTCGGCTCCTGGGCTACCGCCATCCATCTCTGCGATGACTACCGTCAATTCGGGGGTCTGTGGATGCCCACCACACGGCGGGTGCACCCGAAGGGCCCGTTCAACCGCCCGCTGCCGTTGCCGACCCTGGTCGCCGTCGATGTCCACGACGCGCAGCCCCGCCCGGCATAAAGTAGGCATGTTCGATTCCCCAACCCGGCCCGACGGTGCGGCGCCGCGGTTTAACATCGACTGCTATGACCGAGCGTGAGGCCATGCCCTATGAGGACCTCGGTGCATGGTTCACCGATGATCTCCGGCCGGGCTGGGCCCGCTACTGGAGCGAGGCGCCGGCAGCACCCCCCAAGCCGCCCTGGTACCGGAATAGCCAGGTGCTGCTCGCCATGATCACCGCGGCGGCGGCCACTCTTGTGGCAGCCACCGCATTGCTGGTGACACTCAGCAGCGCCGACTTCAATCAGACCAGACAGCTCCGCAGCATCAACCCGGCGCCCCTCGCGCCAGCGACCGAAGCGGCGCCCATCGCCGCGCCACCGTCACCGGAGGCTCAGGCGGAAACCGAGGCTGAACCCCCGGCGGCAGCGGACCCGACGGCATCAGCGGACGCACCTCCGCCACCGCCGGCTCCACGTGTGGTCAATTCGAATAACTCCGACGGGCCGCGTATGAACGTCACGCGAGCACCGATGAGCTTCACCCCCGGACAAATTCCTGAAAACTGAAGCCGTAGGCTTCGCTCAATTACTCGCATCGCAGTTTTTTCGAATTGCAGTGCAGAGGATTTCACGTATTCGGAAATTGCCGGGGGGCGAGGATGTTCCGATGACCACTCCATGAACACTCACGATTCGATGGACGCCAAGGCGAGATTTCTGGCTGCCGTCGAGCGAGTGCCCGATCGCGCCGATGGAGCGGAACGGTTGTGCGCCGCGTGCGTGCTCGCCCTGCCGGTACGACGGGCTGCCATAGCGATCTCCGTGTCCGGCCATGGCCTGGAGGTACTTTCGGCTACCGACCAGGTCGCCGAACAGGTGGAGTGGACGCAGGTAACCCTTGGCGAGGGACCAGGATTCGATGCCGTGGCCAGTGGCGGTCCGGTCTCGCTGGTCAGCCTCGCGCAGGCTGATGGACGCTGGCCGATGTTTATCCCCGAGGTGGCCGGGGCCGGTATTGGAGCCATGTATGCACTCCCACTTCAGGTCGGTGCAATCAACGTAGGTGTGCTGGATCTTTACTGCGGCCTCGGGGAGTTCCTTGACGGTCCGGATTTCGCCGATGCCGTGGCAGTCTCCGAACTTCTCACCTCGGTTCTGCTCGCGATCGGTCCGGGCGGCCGCATTCCGGAATCCCTGGGCCCGTGGTGGAATCAGCCGCTTGGTACCCGTGAAGTACATCAGGCCACTGGGATTTTGATGGAACAGCTTGGCGTGGACGCCAGGTCTGCCTACGTTCGGCTTCAGGCCTTCGCATTCGGAAATCGCCAATCCCTCAAAGACGTTGCGCGCGATGTGGTCAGCCGGCGACTCAGGTTCAACCCTGATTCGGGCGAGGCCACCTCCTCTGATCCCGCGGCATGGACATGACGTATTACCGAAGAGCCCTAGCACCGCTTCGGGTGTGGGACGATTCAGCGGAGGGGGATTTCCGTGAATGACTACGGGCGTTTGGCACAGGCGTTCGTCGGCTTGGCTGACACACTCGTGGCCGACTATGACGCGATCGAACTCTCCCAGCAACTCATTGAGAGCTCGATGGCTCTGCTACCCATCGCCGCAGCTGGTCTCCTGATCGGCGACGTTCACGGCGAACTTCACGTCTTGGCATCGAGCAGCGACGAGACCCGACTACTTGAACTGCTTCAGGTAGAGGCCGACGTCGGCCCCTGCCTGCGTGCGTATCGCACCGGCGAACCGGTCATAGTTGACGATCTCAGTATCGAGCCGGAACGTTGGCCGGCCTTCGCCGCCCAAGCTGCCGAATACAACTATCGGGCGGTTTCCGCGTTGCCAATGCGGCTTCGCGAGACCCGCATCGGTGCTCTGAACCTGTTCCTCACCGAGGTCGGTCCCCTTTCTCCGACTGATATCGCAGTCGGCCAGGCCCTCGCCGACGTTGCTACGGTTGGGATACTGCATCACAGAACCATGACCCACTCTGATCTGGTCAATCAGCAACTTCAGTCCGCGCTCAGCACCCGGGTGATCATCGAACAGGCCAAAGGCGTACTGGCTGAGCGTGGTTCGGTCGATATGGACCGAGCGTTCGTGTTGCTTCGGGCCCACGCTCGCAAGACTCAGCAACGTCTCGCCGATGTTGCGCGTGCGGTGGTAAACAATGCCGATACTTCTGCAATCCTCGCCCAGGAGCAGATTTAGCCTCCCCGTCACCCCGGTCGTTGAAGTTGGCCTCCCGATTTCACACCGCCGGTTGTAGTGTGGAGCCATACGGCTTTCCCCAGTCCCCGGTGAGCAACCTGGTTTCTGTTCATTCCTAGGGGTATTCAATGCCATTGCATTCAGCCGGTCTCGCTTTTCCGGAATGCCTCACATCCATAACTGCGCCGTCTAGGGCAGAACTCTGCGATTCGGGGGTGGCCCTGCCGGTTATGAGGGGTCCGGCAAGACCATCCCCGAAAAGCGCAGTCAATCTGAACAGCGACGTCAACGTCACGACGTTCCGCATCAATCCGTCGCGAAGTCCGCTTCCGCATCGCGCTGCAGGTTGACGTAGGCATCCTCGCTGACATCGAAGGCGACGGTCTGGATTGTGCCGCCGGTGAACGTGCCCGGATTCTGGTACTGCTGGGAGACGTTGTCCCCGCTGTCGTAGCCCACGCACAAACCGTCGCCGGCCAACGTGAACTTACCGATCTGGGCCCGCATGGGTCCGCGTGCGACCTCTTTGCCATCGACGTAGAGCACCGTTGTTCCGAGTGACTCGCCGTGCTCGCCGGCCTTCTCGCGCTTGAACTCCATCCCGAGCGCATGCTTGCCCGGCGGCAGCGGCGGGGAGACGAAATCCTGCTCCGGCTTGATACCGAGGAAGTTGTAGACATAGTGCAGCCGTCCATCCTTGATGAACAGGGTGTGCCCGCCGAACCGGGAGCCGTGCGCGAAGATCACGCCGGAGGCCTCCGGCTGTAGGTCGACGTTGCCGACGATCTTGTAGGACTTTCCCCGGATGTTCACCGCCACACCCTCGGGCACCGGCGCGGTATCCGGGTAGTACAGATAGCGATTACGCGGCGGCTCGGCCTGCGGCCGCGGGGTGCCGGCCTGCTCGACGGCCGAGCGGTCATCGAGAGGCAGCACGAAATTGTCTTTGGCCTCTTGATCCCACGCGGCGATGAGCTCGGCGAGCTTGTCCGGGTACTGGTCAGCGACGTTGGTGGACTCCGACCGGTCCTCGGCGACGTGATAGAGCTCCCAGCGATCCTGATCAAAGTGGCCCTTATTGCTCAGCGGCGCGTGCAGCGCGGCGGCCTTCCAGCCGTCCTGCCAGATGCCGCGGGTTCCCAGCATCGCGAAGTACTGGCGCTTACGGGTCGTCGGCGCTTTCGGATCGTCGAAGCTGTAGCGCATCGACACACCGTTGAGCGGATACTGCTTGATGCCCTTGTACTCCTTGGGCATTTGCAGACCGGCGACATCGAGAACGGTCGCCGCAACGTCAGTGGCGTGGTGATACTGGTCGCGCACCTGACCTTTGGCCTTCATGCCCTTCGGCCAGGAGATGATCATCGGATCGCAGGTGCCGCCGGCGAACTGCGCATAGCGCTTGAACATCTGGAACGGCGTCGAGAACGCCACCGCCCACCCGGTCGGATAGTGCTCGTAGGTGTCCGGGCTGCCCAGGGTATCGATGTACTGCATATTCTCCGACAGTTCGTCGGGATAGCCGTTGAAGAATTTGTTCTCGTTGACCGAGCCGTTCGGTGACCCCTCCCCGGACGCGCCGTTATCGGCGCAGTAGAAGACGATCGTGTTGTCCAACTGACCGGTCTGCTCTAAATAGTCGATGATCCGACCGACCTGGGCGTCGGTGTACTCGGAGAATCCCGCGTACACCTCGGCCAGCCGGGAGAACAACTTCTTTTCGTCGGCAGTGAGCGAATCCCACGGCCGCACAGCATCATTGGGGGCCGCAACATCGGCGGGCAACGGGTTGATCGGCGTCATCTTGGTGCCCGCAGGAAGCACGCCCTTGTCGATCATCCGGGGCAGCACCCACTCCCGGTAGGCCTCGTAGCCGTCGTCAAACTTTCCCTTGTACTTGTCGATGTACTCCTGCGGGGCCTGATGGGGCGCGTGGTTGGCGCCCGGACAGAACCACATGTACCAGGGCTTGGACGGGTTGGACGATTTCTGGTCGCGAAGCATCCGGATCGCATTGTCGGTGAGGTCTTTGGAGAGGTGATAACCCTCTTCGGGGCTGAATGGCTGCTCGACGAAGCGGTTGTCCTCGACAAGGTCCGGGTACCACTGATTGGTCTCCCCACCGAGGAACCCGTAGAAGCGGTCGAACCCCTTCTGCAGCGGCCACTCCGACTTGCTGCCGCCGCTGGACACATCCTCTTCGGGCACGTTGTGGTTCTTACCGATCCAAAACGTGCTGTAACCGTTGTCCTGCAGTACCTGCCCGATGGTGGCGCACTGCGCAGGCAAACGCGCGGCCATACCCGGAAAACCGTTGGAGCCCTCGGTGATTGACCCTGATCGGTTGACATGCTGGCTGCGTCCGGTCAGGAAACAGGAACGGGTCGGCGAGCACAGCGCCGTGGTGTGCCACTGCGAGTACATCAATCCGTTGTCGGCAAGGCGTTGCATGACCGGCATATTGATCCGGCCGCCGTAGGGCGACCAGGCCGCCAGCCCGGTGTCGTCGTAGAGCACGACCAGAATATTCGGGGCGCCGTCGGGAGCCTTCTTCAGCTCGAAGGGCTTCCAGTCCGGCGTCGAGTCCCGGACGTCGAGTTCGATCTTGCCGTCGAAACCCTCGTTGATTCCGGTGCCGTACCCGGGCGGGCCGTCACCGGAGGCTTTGTTCCCGCCCGTGGAATCACACCCGGCGGCCAACGCTCCCGCCGCTGCGGCTCCCACACCGGCAGCCATACCGCCCAGGATCTTGCGCCTCGAGAGCTTTGGGCTCCGAGCAGTGTCGTCTGCGGTCGGTTCAGCGGATTCGGAGTCAGTCATATCATTCACCTCGTCGTCGGCGGCAGGTCCGCCTATTACAACCCATGACCCCGGCGATGTTTGCGACTTCCGAGGTTTATCGTAAATCTGGCAGACAAAGTCATCTTTAGCTCGACAAATGATATTTGCCCGACACGCCGGGATCGTGTTACGACGGCGGCTGTTCCAGAACCTCGATGACCCGGTGCAGCGGCGCCGGTGATGTCGCGATATCACCGACGAACGGGTGCGAGAGTTCGAGCACCAGGAACAGATTCGCCGCGACCATGGCGCCGACGATGGCCACCATCGGGTAGTGCATGGCGGGTTTCTCGACGCCGTAGACGATCGTGCAGCCCATGACCAGCCCACTGGTCAAGAAGATGACCGCCCACAGCGGCCAGGTGGGCCCGACATCGTTGGTGCCCTCGATGATTCGTTCCGTACGGGACTGGCTGATCGTGTCCAGATTGGCCAGTGAGGTGGACAGGAAGGCCTTCTGGATATCGGTTCGCGGGGTCAGTTCCTGGAAGGTCCGATACAGCGTCGCCATGGCCTTGTCAGCCTCGGGCAGTGACTGACCGCGGGCCACCATGGGCCACTCGGCTACGGCGGCACGTTCATAGGAGAGCAGGCTCTGCCGGATTCGGTCGCCATCCGCCGGAGATGATGACGATCAAGCCCACCAGCAGCAGCCAGGGCGGGATGGTGCTCACGATCCACCGACTCATCAGCAACCCCCCGCGGTCAGGGTTGCGACTCTACCGTCAGCCGATATGTACTCGGCCGAAGCGGGTCATGGAACTCCAGTAGACATCCCTCGACCATCCGGGTGACGGGAAGACGACACCCTGGGTGAATCCCCCGATCCGTGCGCGGCCCTTCTCGGTGCCGTTCTCGATATCGAGCACCACCACGTTTTCGCCGCCGCGACCGAAGTCGTTGGTGATGATCTCGCCAGTGTCCGGTAGGCAGATCATGTGGCTGGCGGCTCCGAAATCATATTTGCGCCACAGCGGTCTCAATTTGTTGCAAGCAGCATCGAACAACCAGGCCACAATCACACGGTTCGCCGAGTCATACCCCACCACAATGCGTCGCGATTCATCCACCAGTGGCGGATTGGTGACGGTTCCGCCCGGGATACCGGAAACCTCCACGGCGTCAGAGTCTTTCGAGTCGGTCAGGTTAACGCGGATCAGCCGATTCGCGGTGTTGCTCACTCCCTGCCCGGTCATGGACCTCAGATACCGGTGTTTACCGTTATCCATGAACCAGGCATTCCCCAAGCTCAGCACCGCATCCCAGCCGTAGGTCTGCGCGGTACCGGTCACGTAATCGAATCGCCAGTCCTCGTCCAGCACCAGCGTCTCTGCCGCCTCATCCCAGTCGAAGCGAAAGATACTTCGCACACCCACCACATACAGCGTGTTACCCATCGCACTCAGACGCGCGATAGCCGGTTCCGGGCACTCGATATCAGCGCAGGCGAACTTCAGAGGATCCGGCCGCAGTACCGATAACACAGCCTTGCGGCTGTCGGAGATGTTTTTCGTGACGATCAGTCCGTTATCAAGCACCACAAAACTGTTGTACGGCAGATCAATTGGCAGCTTCACCGATTCCGTCAGACTGCAGTCCCGCGCCAGACGGTGTACCCAGCGCCCGTAGACGACATACAGGTCACCATTGGCGTGCAGCGCCATACCACCGGGCCACATCGGGCCGCCGGGTAATCGCGGTGACTTCACCTTCGGTGCCAGTGTCACCGGATCGATCAGCATCACCCGCGACGACGTCGGCAGCCCCACTCGCGCCCGCAGCGCCGAGTGCGTCAGCAGATACACCTCACCGGGTGCGCCCAGTACGGTCATGGTGGACATCACCCGCGTCACCGCCGTGGCCTGAAGGGATTCGCCGGGCCGCAAGCCAAGCCCCGCTCCACCCAGTCCGGCAACACCGAATCCATCACCACTTCGGGGCACCTGCAGTCGCGCGGGCCCGCCATCTTCAGCCGGCCACGGCGTGTCCAGGTAACCCGGCACTACATGTATTGATCGAGGACGTTGTAGTGCTTGCTCATGTAATAGGCCAACGTCAACCCCAGGATCCCGAGATAGACCACCAGCGAGATGAAGCCCACCCGCCGGTCAAGTTTCGCCGTCAGAGCCTGAGCCATCTCCGCTCGGTTGCGGCGGCTGGCCAGCACCGTATAGACCATTGCCGCAAGGATGTAGAGCATCGAGACGATATACACCAGATCCAGCATGGTCAGGTACTCCACCGCAGGCAGGCTGGCATCCGTCGTCCACTGCAGAGCCACGATCGTGAGCATCGCGGTGATACCGATTCCGGCGCGGGCATCCTCCAAACGGGCCGGCAGCAGATAGATCAGCGAGGTGATCAGGATGACGATGAAGATCGGCAGCACGATCTTCACCACATATGGGAGCACATCGCGGGTCACCGGAAGCGCAACGATGATGCGCGAATACGGCACGTTTGCTTCGGTCGAGATGTCACCGAAATTGGTCGGGTACTTATGCGCCACCACGAACATCTTGGGCTCGCCCAGAACATAACCGGGAATCGACATCGCCGGGCCGTCGTTGACGGTGACCGGAGGCCGGTCGCGCACGAATTCCAGCCGGGATGCGTCGCTGCGCTTGTCCTCGAACACCATCTCCAGAACCTGGGTGTCGAACGGATACTTCTCCAGATTCATCTTCCTGCTGAACACGCCCTGAAATCTCAACACCTGATACTTGGACCCATCCGGCATATCAAGCGGTGCGTCATACAGCGGTTCGCCCGAGACTCCACCGGTCGCCGAGGACGTGGTGTTCTGGGTTCCCTCGGAGTTCATCGCCTCGATCGTGATCGACGGGTCGATCTTTGGGTTCATCCAGCGCATCCACAGGTAGAAATCGACCGTGAAGTTCTCCGAAGCCAGGTCGATATCCTGGAGGTCGTTGATGAAGACGCCGACGGTCACCTTGTCCGGACCGGTGTCGGCATGCACCGAGGCGGGCAGCCCAAGCGGAATGGCCATTACCGCGACCAGGACCAGGAGCACGCGAATCAGGCTGGCGGGGAAGCACCCAGGGCGGCGCACCGCATCCACACTCACTGGTCCCCCCCGACGCTCAAACTACTGCGGCGATGGTAGCCCAGCGCGAGTTTTGCCTGGTTGCTCGACGCGCCCCGCAGGCATTTGCCATGCTGAGCACATGGCCCGCCTCCCCCGCAGGATCGCTTCGGAGTTGAACGCGAAACTGCGAAGCCCGGAGACCGCCGCAGTGGTGGCCGGGATCGAGAGCACACTGACAAAACGCCGCCGGGAATCCAAGATGAAGTCCGGGGCGTTTCGGGGTATCCACGTCGTGGTCTACCGCGGCTTCGTGGCCGACGGCGTCGCGAAGGTCCGGGTACGTGTCATCGAGTCGCCCGAACTGCCAGGAGACAGCCGCATCCCGTACTGGGAGATCGCCCAGACCAATCTGCGCCGCCATGCCGCGCTGGCCATCGTCGGTACGGACGTCCAATTGCGTATCGGCAAGCACACCGCCACCGAGGTCACCGACGACCACGGCTTCGCGAACTTCTCGCTGCCGGTGCCCAATCTCCGGGTCGGCTGGCACGACGCCCACGCGGTCACCACCCCCATCGAGGATGGTGAGTCGGCCTCGGGTACCGGACGCGTCATCAAACCCTCACTGAAGGCCCCGTTCCTGGTGATCTCCGATATCGACGACACCATCCTGGTCACCGGGCTGACCGAGGGTGTCGCCATGGTGACCCGGACGGTCCTGCGGGAGGCAGACAAGCGCCGGGCCATCCCCGGCATGTCCTCGCTCTATCGCGGGCTGGCCCGAGGTGTGGCCACCAGCACCGGTGGCCGCACGCCGGAACCTGCCTTCTTCTATGTCTCGACCGGAAGCTGGTCTTTCTACCCACTGCTGCAGCAGTTCGTTGCAATGCGAGCCTTCCCGCAGGGTCCGATGTTCCTCACCGACTGGGGCCCGACCGAACGCTATGTGCGCCGCAGCGGCGCCGAACACAAACGCACCGCAATCCGCCGGCTGTTCGAGGCATATCCGAAGATGCCATTCGTGCTCATCGGCGATAGCGGCCAACGCGATGGGCTAACCTATGAGGAAATGGCCCGCGAGTTTCCGGGTCGTGTCACGCTGATCGTCATTCGTCAGGTTGGCAATGACGATGACGATCGCAACAGCCAGTTGCGTGAACGTGCTGAAACCCTTCGGGCCGAGGGTATCCCGATGCATCTGGTACCGGATGCGTCAGGCGCTGCACAGCTTTTCCACGCCGAAGGTCTGTGCGACGAGGAAACCCTCGTTGAAGTTGAAGACGAATCCACCGGATAAACAAGGAGCACAATGACAACCGCCCAACCGGTGCACTTCATCGCTCACCTGACCGTGAACGATCGCGGGCTGTACCGCGACTACGTCAAGGGCTTCTTCCCCCTGCTGGCCGAACACGGCGGACGATTCCTCACCTATGACGACGAGGTGCTGGTGCTTGAAGGGGAACGAGAAGCCGGGCGAACCGTCCTGATTGAGTTCGACAGCGAGGAGCAACTGCTCGCTTGGTGGAACAGCGACGCCTACCGTGAACTGGCAGCCATCCGGCAGGCCTCCTGCACCACCCACTCGGTCATCGTCGTCCACCCGACGCCCGCGTAAGCGCAACGATTTAGGCCCGGATACGGCGTGCCGGGCCGCGTATCCATCGCCGATCCCGATCAGGCCTGCTAGCGTTGCTCAAAGCTTCATTTCCACCGGAAGAGCCGCCGATGAACAACCTGATCTTGAGTCACGTGATGTCCGTACTCGCCGTCATCGGTTCCATGTGCGTTCATACCGTGCTATACCGCTGAATCGTCACTGACCACTACGCCCTCACACCGGCTGCGTCACGAAGTCGATCAGCTCCTCGACCCGGCCGATGAGTTCGGGTTCCAGGTCGGTCCAGTCCCGCACTGAGCCGCGGATGCGCTGCCAGGCCTTGGCGATATCGGCCTGATCGCGGTGCGGCCAGCCCAGCGCCGCGCAGATCCCGTGCTTCCACTCGATATTGCGTGGCACCGCCGGCCAGGTCTTCAGACCCACACGCGAGGGCTTGACCGCCTGCCAGATATCGATATACGGGTGACCGACCACGAGCGTGTGTTCTCCGCCCGGCCCGCGACGGACGGTCTCGGCGATACGCGCCTCCTTGGATCCGGGCACCAGATGATCGACCAGCACGCCGAGACGTCGGCGCGGTCCCGGACCGAAATCAGCGACGATGCCGGCCAGATCATCGACACCACCGAGGTACTCGACCACCACACCTTCGACCCGGAGATCATCACCCCACACCTGTTCGACGAGTTCGGCATCGTGGCGGCCTTCGACATAGATCCGGCCGGCCAGCGCCACCCGGGCGCGCGCGTCGGCGACTTTCACCGAACCCGACGCCGTGCGCGCAGCTGCCGCGCGGCGCAGCGGCGCGGTCAGGATCACCGGACGGCCCTCGACGAGAAAGCCCGGCCCCAGCGGAAACACCCGATTGTGGCCGCGACGGTCCTGAAGTTCGACGCGGGGACCCTCGATGCGCACCACCGCACCGACGAATCCCGACTGCGGGTCCTCGACCACCATCCCGACCTCCGCGCAGCGCTCCACTGAGCGGACCCCGCGGGAGTTGTGCGGGTCGTTGTGTGGATCATTGGCGAGCACGTCGGTGCCATAGCGATCAGCCACCCGGTGATCGTAGGGAGCTTTGGCGGTATTGCCACGTAACCGCCCGGCGGGTCGTCAGCTGCGGAAAAGGCCACGGAGTGTGTCGGTGAGTTCGGATTCAGCCAGAACCACTACCTCATCGCCGGCCCGAAGTTGGGTGTCAGCCCGAACCGGCACCAACCCGCTCGCCCGCACAACGATGCTCACCCAGATATCGCCGGCTTGATCGCTGAGACTCTCGACGGTCGCTCCCTCGGCAACGGATCCGGTACCGACGGTTAATCGGTGCACACCTTCGGGCTCATCGCGTAACCGCACCCCAACCGTCCAGGGTTCCGGGGCCGTCACCCGCATCGGCACTTTCAGCGCACGGGCGAGCGCAGGTACCGAGCTGCCCTGCACACCTACCGAGAGCGCGACGACGACCACCACGATGCCGTAGAGACGTTCGGCCTGCGGCACATGAGCAGCGCGCAGGAACTCACCCAGCAGAATCGGCACTGCACCCTTGAGTCCGGCACCGAGGATGAATGCGCGTTCGCCCTTCTTCAAACGGGTCGGGATCAGACACGTGCCGACAGCCAATGGCCGAACCAGCACCGTCAACAGGACGAAGAGAACCAGCCCGGGAATCCACACATCGGCGTGCGCAATGACTTGCAGGTTGACGGTTAGACCCAGAACGGCGAACACGACGATCTCGGCCAGCCCCGCCAGGGCCGTATGAAACCGCTCGATCTCGGCCTTATAGGGAGCGTTCGCATCCCCGATGATGATTCCCGCGACAAACACGGCCAAAAACCCGGAGCCGTGCGCCAGCGTCGCCAGGCCGTAGAGCATCAGAGCGACCGCGAGCGTGCGCAGCGGATATAGCCCTTCGCTGGGCAACGGCACCCGGCGGATGAACACCAGCAGCGCGCGGCCACCCACCACACCGATCGCACCACCGATCAGCATCTGAAGTACGAACTCGACACCGATCGTGGCAAACCCGGCTGCGCTGAGACCGCCAGCCGCGATCAGCGGAATCATCAATGCGATCCCAACCGGATCATTCGCGCCGGACTCCCCCTCCAGGATCGGGCCGCTGGGTCCGGTGATTTCACGCTTACCCAGTACGGAGAACACCACCGCGGGATCGGTCGGGGCAACCGCGGTCGCCACCAGCAGCGCCAAGTACCAGTTGATTCCGAACAACGCATGCAGCGCCACCGCCGCCCCGGCCGCGGTGAGGAATGTACCCACCACACCGACGGTCATGATCGGCACCGCGGCGGCACGGAATCGGCGCCACCCGATGTGCATACCGCCGTCGAAGAGCACCAGCACCAGGGCGACGGTGATGATGCGGACCACCAGCGACTCCGGCGGCGCCGACAACGCGGGCACCACACTGATGGCCAACGCAGCCCCGGCCAACACCAGCAGCGGTGCCGGGATCTTGACCCGCTCGGTGAGCCGGTTGGCCATCACCGCGACGAGTCCGACCGCGCTGGCGAACAGAATGATCAGGCCGTAGTGGCTGATGTCATCGATCACGGCCGCTCACCCCCTCGTCACCGGCCACATGGGCGTTCGGAGGCGGCACTGACTGCCGCTACCGGTTCGCGGAATACGCTATCCGGAATCGGCCACCGAGATCCGACAGGAGGACAAATGCGCGATCCTCGCTACGACATCCTCTTCGAACCGGTGCAGATCGGCCCGGTGACGGCGCGCAATCGGTTCTACCAGGTGCCGCACTGCAACGGCATGGGCTACCGGGACCCCTCGGGTGAGGCGTACATGCGGCGGGTCAAGGCCGAGGGCGGTTGGGCCGTCGTCTGCACCGAACAGGTCGAAATTCACCCCACGTCGGACATCGGGCCGTTCATCGAATTGCGGATCTGGGACGAACAGGACCTGCCCGCGCTGGCCCGGATCGCCGACATGATTCACCAGGGCGGAGCACTGGCCGGGATCGAACTCGCCCACAACGGACTTAACAGTCCGAATCTGATCAGCCGCGAAGTTCCGCTGGCTCCGCAGGATCTGCCCGTCGTGTCCTGGTACTACGACCCAGTTCAGGCACGGGCCATGACCAAATCTGATATCGCCGATATGCGCCGGTGGCACCGCGACGCGGTACGCCGCTCCATCGATGTCGGCTACGACATCGTCTACGCCTACGCCGGACACGCCATGGGCGGTCTGCACCACTTCCTGTCCCGCCGGTACAACAACCGCACCGATGAATACGGCGGCAGCCTGACCAACCGGGTGCGGTTCCTGCGTGAGGTGCTTGAGGACGCCCGCGAGGAAGCTGACGGGAAGGCCGCGATCGCGTGCCGCATCACCGTCGACGAACTCCTCGGCGATGACGGCATCACCCGCGCTGAGATCGAGGACGTGATCGGCATGCTCGGTGAGCTCCCCGATCTGTGGGATTTCGTCCTGGGCAGCTGGGAAGACGACTCGGTGACCTCCCGGTTCGGCCCAGAAGCCGGCCAGGAACCCTACGTTCGCGGACTCAAGGCACTGACCACCAAACCCGTTGTTGGAGTTGGCCGTTTCACCTCACCCGACATGATGGTGCACCAGATCACTAGTGGAGTCATGGATCTGATCGGCGCCGCCCGGCCCTCGATCGCCGATCCCTTCCTGCCGCGCAAGATCGAACGCGGTGACCTCGAGGACATCCGCGAATGCATCGGCTGCAATATCTGCGTCTCGGGTGACTTCACCCAGTCCCCGATCCGATGCACCCAGAACCCCACCATGGGTGAGGAGTTCCGGCGCGGCTGGCACCCGGAGCACATCCGCGCCAAATCCTCCGACGCTCACGTGCTGGTGGTCGGCGCCGGCCCGGCCGGGCTGGAATCCGCCCGCGCGCTGGGCCGTCGCGGTTACACCGTCAGCCTCGCCGAGGCCACCCGGGCGGTAGGTGGACGCGTGAAACGTGAATCCGCGCTCCCCGGGCTCTCGGCCTGGATCCGGGTGGTGGACTACCGCGTTCAGCAGATCAGCAAGCTCGACAATGTCGATCTCTTCATGCAGAGCGAGATGACCGTCGACGACATCATGGGCAACGACTTCCATCACGTTCTCATCACCACCGGCGCGCACTGGCGCTCCGACGGCGTCGGCCGCTGGCACACCCATCCCATCGACATCGCAGATAACGCCGATGTACTGAACCCTGACAGCATCATGGCCGGTGCCCGACCACGGGGTGCTCGCGTCGTGATCTTCGATGACGACCACTACTACATGGGCGGGGTGGTGGCCGAACTGCTGGCCGCCGAAGGATTCGACGTCACACTGATCACCCCGGCGCCGCACGTCTCGCAGTGGACCGTCAACACGTTGGAAGTCCAGCGGATCCGAGCACGCATCATCCGCGCCGGGATCACGGTGCGCACCAATACCGCGCTGACCCGGATCGCAGGCGATGGCATCGGCACGGCATGTGTCTTCACCGGCGACGAGGGCCATATCGAGGCCGACTCGGTGGTGCTGGTGACCGCGCGC
>JBAXIA010000011.1:0-41008 GCA_037138615.1 Mycobacteriaceae bacterium
TTCGCCTAGTGGCCTATGGCGCTCGCCTGGAACGCGGGTTGGGTTAATAGCCCTCAGGGGTTCAAATCCCCTATCCTCCGCACCCGTCCGAGGTGCGACCGCGAACACCACGCGGGCGCACCTCGGACCACAGCAATCGAGGAGTGGTATGCAGCGCCGCGCCGCGACAGCAACCCACCTCGCCCTCGCTCTATTGGGCGCCATCCTGTACCTGCTGTTCGTGCTGCCTCGGTGGTGGGTTCTGACGGGAGATATTCCGACCACGCTGGCAACCGTCGGCCGAATCGCCGCGGGCGTGCCGATCGCTCTGGCTGCCGTGCCGGTGACGCTCAATCTGCGGCAGTCGCTCAAGCCAGGGGTCAGCACGCCCGAGTTGGCCTTGCGACTGCGGGCGTGGTCGGCCCTACTTCAGGTGTTGGCCGGTGTGCTGATCATCCTGACCGCACTGGCGGAGACCTGGGTCGGACTCGATAGCGCCGGGCCGTGGCTGTTCGCCGTGTACGGGGCGGCCGCATCGATGGCGGTACTGGGAATTGCCGCCTTCTATCTTTCCCGGGTTGCCGAGAAGCCGCCCACTGCGTCAAAACCCCCGAAAGCCTCGAAACCTCCACGGGAGAAAGATCCACAAGACAAAAAGAGGAAGAGGCGCGCGGGTAAGCGCGACGAGGCGGTCAGCGACACCGTCACCGCCGATGACTCAACGACTCCGGATGAGACGGCCGACGGGGCGATCGCGACGTCAGAGACAGTCACCGCCAATAGCGACGCACCCGACGTCGAACCGATGGTCGTCGAGACCCCGACCGATGTTGTCGAGGCTGACGAGACCGGAGTCAGCGCGCCCGCCGATGCCGACGAGGCACCTGCCGGCGGCCTACGCAATAAGCGCCCCACCGGCAAGCGACGTCACCGCTTACCGCGCTGACCCGCAACGGTCACAGCATGGCTGAGTGAACCGACTAGGGTGCCTACGCTGTCGTGCGGTTCGGCATCGACACGCTGACATTCGAAATTGTCATCAACCCGAACGCGGTGAGGTTCTCGAAGGCCGTGGCCGAACTGGTGATCTGGACGGTCAGCGAGCCCGGATTGGTAGTGCCGCCGTAGGTGTACACGATGTCGGACAGATCCATGGTCACCGTGCGCTGTTGGCCGTCCAGAGTCACCGGAATGGGGGTGACGATATTGCCGAGTACCTGCCCGGTGCTGTTGTTGACGACCTGGGCGAACACCGCCCGGCTGGTGCCCAGGCCCTGATAGTCGAACGTTATCGTCGGAGCGCCGACCACCTGGGTGCCCGCCCCCACCGTGATCGGCACGTTGATCGCATTGCTCGCCGGAGAGCCGCCGCCGAGCCCGTAGAGGCCGCCGGTCCCATTCGAACCGCCGAGGATCGGAACAATCGGAAGGAAACCACCATCGGAGATACCACCGATATCCGCCAGGTCATTGAACCCGGACTCGTATGGCAGCAGGGACGACGAGTAGAGGTCACCGAGCTGGTCGAACCACTGGAAGTTCGGAATGGCGTCGGCCAGTGAGCCAGTGCCGGCGACGTATTGGTTGAGCCAATCCAGACCACTGGCCAGAAGGACGAAGGGTTGTTGCGCGGAGATCGGATCGAGGCACACTCCGTGCCCGCCGCAGAACCAGATCACCTTGGCCGGCACGCCGAAGCCATTGCCGAGGATGGTCTGTGCACTGATGAGCGACTGCTGCAACGGGAACAAAACATCCACGATGCCCTGGGTCAACAGGGTCGGGGCGATGAGCTGGTTGAGTAGCGAGGTCGGACCGCTGCTGGACAGCACGGCCTGCGCCGTCTCGGTGATCCAGCCGAGCAGATCACCGGTGAGGATGGCCCGAGGGATCTGGCTATTGACGCGGGCACCGGTGGTCAACAATGACAGGTACAGCAGGGATGCGTAGGCCGTCTTGAAGGTGTTGTCCGGGTACAGCGAGGAATTCAGTGAGTTCCAGGCGATGTCGGGCACGATCGCATCGATACGCGGATCAGTGCCGGCGGCGGTCAGCTGGATGCCCCCGCCGTAGGAGCCGCCCACCATGCCGACCGCCGGATCGTTGGTGCTATCGAGGGCCGCGGGAGTGCTGGCGGCAATGTAGTCGATGACCGAGGAGACATCGCGGCCTTCGTAGAACGGATTGTCAAGTTGCAAGATGCCACCGGAGTTGAATTCGCCCCGCGGGGTCACGCTCACCACGTTGTAGCCATCTTCGCGCAATGGCGCGACACCCAGTGTCTCGCCGCTGATGCCGTACGTCGAGTAGGGGTTTGAGATACCCGCACTGCCCAGACCCGGCATATTGATGGCCGTCGGCGCGGTATCACCGGCCGCAAGTCCGGCGGCCGGGAAGAAGTTGGTGCTGATCCCGACGCCGTCGAACGAGGTGACGGTGTATGCGTAGGCCACCGGGGTGTCGCCGGGCGCCAAGGTACTGACGTCAGCGGCGATAGCGGCGACTATCGACGAACCGATGATCGGGGCCAGCAGATCACCGATCAACGGCAGGGTCTGGAGCAGGTTGATGATCGGTGCGGCCAAGGTGCCCACCAGCGGGATACCGGTCAGGAACTGATCGAGTTGAGTGACCTCACTGACCCGGACGCCGAACGTCTGGGTGCCCTTGGTCCCGCCATCCAGCCAATTGGCGTAGGGCAGGATCGTGAAACTCTGCGGATCAGTTGTCGACGGGACCGTCGGAGGGCTGAGTGGAACGGTGCCGACGCTGATCTTGCCGCCGATATCACCCAGCCCGCAATTGCTGCCGCAGCTAGAGCCGAGGAGCGTGTACGTCAGTGTCAAGGCCCGCGAGCTGACGGCATTCAAGTTGCCCTGGATGATGCCGTCGACGAACTCCACTGTCGGATCGACGGTGAGGCTGCCACTTGTCGCAGCCGCCGTCGCCGACGAAGTGACCTGTGCGGCAACGGCTTTAGTGCTCTCTACCTTCAGCGATTGCCGGCGAGCGACACCGGCAGCGGACGCGACGCTCGACTGCACGCTGGCCGACGTAACCGCCGCGCCGCGGGTAGCGGCGCCGCGTTGGCGGCTGCTGCTCTTTGAGATCGCACTGCCCGGGGCGCTGCGGCGCGACGCCGGGGTCGACCGCGGGCCGGCAGCACTTGAGGCGCCGGCGGTATCGGAGCCCCCGGCACCGGGGCCGGCAGTGTCAGCCGAGGCCACCCCGCCCGCGTAGAACACGGCCGCGCCCACACCGAGGGCCACCGCCAATCCGCCAACTCGACCGACAAACCGCGCTGCGCCCATGATTTCCTCCAAGAATCGTGCATGACCTGAAGGGCACAGTAGCCCCGCCTACGGTTGGCCATGGGCAAATCTCTGAAATCGCCTGCGGCATGTCGCCGAAGGGCCGCCAACGGGCGAATTAGGGCACGCTAAACAGCCTGAATGAAGCATCCGCTTGGCCGATCTTGCAGCCCCACCGGCAAACGCCGACGGGTCACCAGATCGCGAAGTCCGTCGACCCGATGCGATCCGGTGCGGAATAGTTGATATACACCGGTCCCTGTTGGAAAGGGATGTAGCCGGTGTTCATCAGGGAGCCGTCACCGACCACCTGGGGTGTGTTCGCCCCACTGGTGGTGTAGGTGTAGAGCAGCGTCTGCCCGTCGGCGGTATACACCGAAATCTTGGTGCCCACCGGCACTGATGAATCGCCGTTGATCAGGTAGGCCGGCAGGGTCCCGTAGACGCCTCCGGAGTCAATGATCGAGTAGGCGATCTGCTGCGGTGCATCGTCAACGCTGACCTTGACGTAGGCATCAGGTGCGCCCGGCACCGATACCCGGGTGGCCAGCGGATCCGGGCCCAGGATCATGACGCCGAAGAGTCCGAGCAGGGCGCCCTGGTAGAGCAGGAACCCGTCGCTGAGTTCTCCGGGCAGCGAGGTGGTCGGGATCGTGTAGCCGGCCGGACCCGGACCGTAGGTGTTCGCGCCGACACCGAGGATGCCGGAGACGCCGTTGCCGGCAACGAACGTCCGGAAAGCCGCGGCATCCGCGTCATCAACGACATTCACGGCGGTGGGCGTGCTGACGGCGCCCCCACCGAAGTCGACCGTGGTCAGGTATGTGGTGTAGTGGAACGTCTTCGGGCTGCCGCTGAAGGTGACCTTCCCGGTAGCGACGGCCGGACCAAGATTGCCGGTCGCTGAGTCGCGCGTGACGAGCAGACCGGACGAGCCGGTGTCGACGAGCACCGCAGTGCCGGGGCCGTTATTTACCGAAACGCCCACCACCGGTTCGGTGATGGATCGCATCTGCACCGGAACGACCGCGTAGACCATGCCGTTACTGCGGGCTTGGTCCAACTGCGACTGCGCCGCGGCGGTGGTAGCGCCAAAGAGATTGACCAGCGGTAGTAACAGCACCGCTCCGGACAGGCCCGCCTCGGCCAATGTCGGCAGCGCCATCGTGGCCAGCAGGTTGACCTGAACCAGTTGATGGATGAACGGGATACCGACCGTCTCGGCGACTGCCTGCGACGCGTCTCCCATATTGCTTTGCCAGGCTGACAGCGACCACGCCGCCTCGGCGATGAACAGTTGCGGCACGATCGACGCCACGCCCGCGGCGATATTGCCCGATCCCCAGGTCGCCTGGTCCAGCAGCGTCCGTGCTTCAGAAATCTCCCCCACCGCCAACGTGACGTGTGTGCCCGGAACAATCGGCTCCGTCGGCAGATACGACTGCATGTTGTAGGACGGATTCACGCCCGGCCCGGGCGGGGCTGCGGCGGGCAATGCGGACGCCGTGTTGACCGGCGCGGCCTGAGGGCTACCGGTCGCATGGATCCGGGCGGCGCTGCGACGCGGTGCAGATTGTGCGGGGGGTGATGCGGGTGTTGACGCGAGGGGAAGCGCGGGAGCGGATGCGGCCGGCAGGGCTGCAACGGCGTCGGCGAAACCCGACGGTGCCAGCACGCGGTTCGGCCGCGTCGACGCCGACAACGCACCGCTGCCCGATGGCGACACGCGTGAGGCCCGGCTCGCCGGCCTCGCGTGGACGGGGGCTGCCGCTTCGTTCGAGGCGCCACTCGCGGCGCTGGCGGAACTCGCGGAACTGGCAGAACTGTCAGTAGTGCTGGCGTCGGCCACCGCGACCGCGGTCCCCGCGACCATCGCAGCTCCCATGCCGAGCGTCACAGCACCAGCGCCGAGCCAGGTATACGGCGGGATACGGCGGTGCTTAGCCACAGAACAGCTCCCTCGGGTCGTCAGCCGTCTACCTTAATATTTCCTGAGATTTTTGCACACTTTCCTGAGAAACCACCATACGCGTCGCTCGGTCGCACAATCAGTCTTGGGGCAGCTAGCTGCACATTCTCCGCCGGTGGTCGAAGTTAACCCGGGTACGGCGGGGCAGTCGTCGTACATTTCTCCCGATGCCCACTATGTCTGGAGCCGGTCGATTCGCGCCCAGCCCATCTGCCGATCTGCACATCGGCAATCTGCGCACGGCGGTGCTGGCATGGCTGTTCGCCCGCTCCACCGGGCGCCGGTTCCTGGTCCGAATCGAGGATCTGGACGACCGCGCCCACGCGGATGTGGCCCGACGCCAACTGCACGATCTGGCAGCGATCGGTATGACGTGGGACGGGGAGCCACAGTGGCAGTCGGCGCATCGGGGACGCTACGACGCGGTGATCGGCGACCTCATCGACCGCGGACTGGTGTACGAGTGCTACTGCAGCAGAAAAGACATCCTCAACGCGCCCCGAGCCCCACACGCCCCTGAGGGCGCCTACCCCGGGACATGCAGGACCCTCACCGAGTCACAACGTACGGCCGCGCGGGGCTCCGGGCGCCCGCCGGCCCTGCGGCTGCGCGCCGAGGCAGCCGACTACACCGTCACCGATCTGCTGCACGGCGCCTACACCGGACTGGTCGACGATTTCGTGCTGCAACGTGGTGACGGGGTGGCGGCCTACAACCTCGCCGTCGTGGTGGACGACGCGAACTCCGGTGTCGACCAGGTGGTGCGGGGTGATGATCTGCTCTCGTCCGCACCGCGGCAGGCATATCTCGCCGAGTTGCTCGGCTATCGTGCGCTGGAATACGCGCACGTTCCGTTGGCGCTGAACGTGGCCGGCAAGCGACTGGCTAAGCGCGACGGTGCGGTCACCCTCACCGAACTCGGCGCCGCGCAGACCTTTGCGTTGATCACCGAGTCACTGGGTTGGCCCGCGGCCGACATGACGGAATTGCTGACCCGGTTCGACCCTGGGCGACTGCCACGCGAACCATGGATCTACCGCTGAACTCAGACCGGGAGCTCCATCAGACCCCACGGCGATCCGTAGGAGGTCAGCAGGTCCAGGAAGGGCACCGGCTCGAAACACTCCGGGCCCAGAATCCCAGTACCACCCCAGGTGCCGTCAGCTAGAAGTTCCAGCGCCACAACGGGATTGACGGCGGTCTGCCACACCACACACTGGTGGCCGTACTCGGCCATCGACCACTCGTTGTCGACGACGTGGTAAAGGTACGTCGAGCGTGGCTTGCCGTCCTTGCCGGTGCCCGTGACCCACAGCCCGGCGCAGGTCTTGCCCTTCATATTCGGCCCCAGGGTGGCTGGGTTGGGCAGGCAGGCCGCCACCACATCGCGCGGACTGACCTCCACGGGGCCTTTTTCGGAACCGACCTTCACCTTCTCGGTGCGGTCGAGGCCGAGTTTGTGCAACACCTTGAGCACGTCGATGAACTCCTCGCCCAGGCCGTACTTGAACGTCACGCGCTTGCAGTCGATCCAGCGCGGCATCAGCAGCACTTCCTCATGCTCGACGTTGACGCATTCCACCGGGCCGATGCCTTCGGGAAAATTGAAGACCTCCGGCTCACTGAACGGTTCGGTGACGAACCAGCCGCGGTCCTTCTCCCAAATCACCGGTGGGTTGAGGCATTCCTCGATGGTGGTCCAGATGGAGAACGACGGAGCGAAGTTGTAGCCCTCCACGGTCAGATTGGCACCATCTCGAACGCCGAGTTCATCGATATCGCTGAACATCGTGTCGGCGGCGTAGCGCGCGAACACGTTGGCCAGTCCGGGTTCGACGCCGAAACCGACCAATGCCAGCCGACCTGCCGCCGTCCACTTCGACTCGGCGGCGAACTGCTCATCACCGAGTTTGACCCCGGTCAACTCGTAGGGCTTGTCCGGGTGGCGCTGCGACAGGCTCATGGCCATATCGAGATAGTCGGCACCACCGGCCAGGGCACCGTCGAAGATCGGCATCACGAACCGGGGATCAACGGCGTTGACGACGTGCGTGATGCCCTTCTCGCGCACCAGTGCCGCGACCGCACCGGCCGAACTAGCGTCGATGCGGGTAGCGCTGAATCGCGGGTCCCTCACCGCGGCGGCCGCCTCCTGAGCCTTGGCCTCGTCGTAATCGGCCACCACAATCTGTTCAAAGAAGTCCCGCCGCACCGCGATCGAACAGAATGCCGACCCGACGCCGCCCGCACCCACGAGGAGAATCTTCATGGCAGCACGGTACTCAATTTTGCTGGGCTCCGGCCGGTTTGCTGGGCACTGGCCGGCCTACAGCGCGACATTCAGGTCGGCCATACCTCGCAATGTGACGTTGGGTTTGTAGGCCGGATCTGTCTCGAGGCGCGCTTTCGGGAATCGACGGGTGACCGCCGAGAGCGCCACTGCCGCCTCCAACCGGGCCAGTGGCGCGCCAAGACAGAAATGCGGGCCGAGACCGAACGCGAGGTGGCGAACAGACTCCCGGGTGGGGTCGAACTCATCCGGCCGCTCGGTGACCGCAGGGTCGCGATGAGCAGCTGCCAACAGCAGCATCATGGTGTCACCCTTGGGGACTCGCACATCGCCGATGGTCATGTCATCGCCCGCGATCCGGCCAACCAGTTGCACCGGCGGGTCATAGCGCAAGGTCTCCTCGACGATCGCCGAGGCGCGGCTGGAATCCTGCCCGAGTGCCGCCCAGTGCTCCGGATGGCGCAGCATCGACAGCACCCCGTTGGCGATCAGGTTCACCGTCGTCTCGTGGCCGGCGATGAGCAGCAGATTGCAGGTGGCGACGATTTCGTCCTCGGTGAGCTGATCACCGGCCTCCTCGACAGCGATCAGTCCCGACATCAGATCCTCGCCCGGATGCGACCGGCGCTGCCCCACCAGGTCGCGCAGATATCCACGCAGCCACAGTCCGGCCTCCATGCGTTCTTCGAATCCCTGCGGCTGACCGGTGAACGCGATGAACGGGTCCAGACCCTGTGCCAGCAGAGCCGAGGCCCAGCTGAACTGAGCCTCGTCCTCGACAGGCACCCCGAGCAGCCGACAGATCACCGCGACCGGCAGCGGATAGGCCAGGTCGCCGATCACCTCCAATCGGCCCGCGCCGGCGACCTTGTCCAGCAACCCGTCGACCAGTGCGGTGATATCGGGCTCAAGTCCCCGAACAACTTTCGGCGAAAACGCTTTACTGACAAGTTTGCGCAGCCTGGTGTGGTCTGGGGGATCGAGGAACAAGAAGCCGGGAGTGCCGAACGGCCGCGCCTCTTGGCCGGCGGCGATGGCCTGCTGGGCGACCGTCGACTTCAATCGGTCACTGCACGATGCCGGATGTCGCAACACCTCGTCACAGTCAGCGAATCCGGCAAACACGCTGAGGTTCGACTCCGGTAGCAGCGCCGGACCGCTTTCCCGCAACTGCCGGTAGATCGGGTACGGGTCAGCACGGTGTGCGGGATCAATGAGTTGCGTCAGCAGGGTCTGCGTGGAAGCGGTCACGCGTCCAGTCTGCACGGCGTCAGGGAACGCCGGCTTGTCCGCACCCCGGGCCAACGGTCGGACCCCCGGCTAGTGCATCGGCCAGCGAGGGTCTGTCGCGCTGAATTTGGGCGACCGGCGGGAGGGAGAACCGAACCTCGTAGGCGATGCTTCCTGCTCCCGAGGCATCGCGGCAGCTGAGCCCGACTCGCTTACCTGTACCGGCACCAAGCTGCGCATCGACAACCTGACGCACCAAACGTGCCGAAATCTGCTGGCCGGCCGCCTGTTTGAACACCGGGTCCAGGACCCTACCGGCCTGATCGGCAAGTGCGGCGGCAACACCGAAATACTCCGGCGGAGTGACACCTGAGCAGGTGCCATGGGCGTACCACTCATGGGTCGTCATGATCGCGGAGTCCGACATCATCGCCTTGAGACTCGCCTGAAGATCAGGCGGCAACGCCACCGGCTGGCGGTCGCGGTCTGGAGTTCCCTTCGGAACTTCGCAGTACTGTTCGGTGGACGGTTGCGGCCACAATCCGTGCAGCACGAAGCTCTGCCCCAGCCTGCCGACGTGACCGGACCTACATCCGCTGTTGGAACGGTCAACCTTGCACAGACTGGGTGCCCAGGTAATGACGAGCAGGCTGGAGGTGCTGACCCCAGCCGTATTCGCCGGCCGGCTGGGACTGCGATCCCGAAACATCAGGATGGCGATTACGGCGACGAGCACTATCGCCGCCGCGGCGGCATAACCGAAATAGGTTCCCGTCCTGCCGTGCTTCACGACGAGCCCCTCGAGGAGCCCCTCGAGGAGCCTCTTGAGGAGCCGTAGTAGCGACCAAGAAACTCATCGCGGAGCTCGCCGAACTCACCGGCGGCGATCGCGGCCCTGATCCGGTCGACGAGGGAGATGATGAATCGTTCGTTATGGATCGTGCACAGCGTCGCGGACAAAATCTCTTTGGCTTTGAACAGGTGGTGCAGATACGCGCGGGTGTAGTGCGCGCAGGTGTAGCAGTCACAGTCGGGGTCTATCGGGGTGAAGTCACGCCGGTAGCGGGCACCGGTGATGTTGTACCGGCCGTCGGGTGAATACACCGCGGCGTTGCGCGCCACGCGGGACGGCGACACGCAATCGAAGGTGTCGGCCCCGGCGGCGATGGCGGCGAATAGGTCGTCAGGCTCGCTGATGCCCAGCAGGTGCCGAGGTTTGGAGTCGGGCAGTTCGTCGGTGCACCAGCCGACGATGGTGGCCAGGTTCTGCTTCTCCAGCGCTCCCCCGATGCCGTAGCCGTCGAATCCGCGGCCCTCGTCGTCGACGATGCTCTCCAGGCCGCGGCAGGCCTGCCGACGCAGGTCTTCGTAGTTCGCGCCCTGAACCACACCGAACAGTGCCTGGTGCGGGCGCGCCTCATCCGTTGCGAGCCGTCGGTGCTCGGCCAGGCAACGAACGGCCCAGGCGTGTGTACGGTCCAGCGATTCTTCTTGATAGGAGCGGGTATTCATCAGCGTCGTCAGTTCGTCGAACGCGAAGATGATGTCCGCGCCCAATTGGTGCTGGATTCCGATGGATACCTCAGGGGTGAACCGGTGGGTGGATCCGTCCAGGTGCGAGATGAAGGTGACGCCGTCGTCGTCAACGTGCGACAGCCTTTGCTTACCTTTGGCGAGGAGATCGTCTGCCTGAACGCGGTCGACATCCTCCATGAGCACCTTGCGGAACCCGGCGCCCAGCGACATGACCTGGAATCCACCGCTATCCGTGAACGTCGGGCCCGGCCAGTTCATGAAGGCGCCCAGACCGCCGGCCTCGGCGACGATCTCGGCGCCTGGTTGCAGGTAGAGGTGATAGGCATTGGCGAGCACGGCCTGCGCACCGAGTTCACGCATCGTCTCCGGAAGAACGGCTTTCACCGACGCCTTGGTGCCCACCGCGACAAACGCCGGGGTATGAATGTCACCGTGCGGGGTGTGGATGACGCCGGTTCGTCCGCGATCACCCGGCATTTCAGCCTCGATGGTGAAGAACGATCCGGTCACGCTGAGTATCTAACCAAGAACAGAACAGAAATCTTGTGTTCGGGTCGAGTCGACGTCACTGGCCCCGAGAACGCTTGGTCGCGGCGGCGGTACCCCGACGAGGTGCCGCCGCCTTCTTCACGGCCGGTTTCTTCACCGCTGCTGTTTTCTTTACCGCGGTTCCCATCGCACGCTCTAGATCGGCAAGTGACTCGTCGAGGTGAACGAGTAGACGTTGCAGACTTGGCACACTACGTCGACATCCAACCAGTCCGAAGTCAAGGTTCTCGGCATTATTGGACAGTGTGATGTTGAGCGCTTGGCCATCGAGAGCAATCGAGAAGGGATAGTTGCCGTCGAGTCGGGCACCATTCCAGTACAACGGTTCTCGCGAACCAGGCACATTCGAGATCGCGAGATTAAATGGCGGCACGGCAGAGCCCAGAGCCGGCGACAACGCGCTGAGCAGCAATGGTGAGACATTGAAGGCCGACAGCGCCATCTGCTGAAGCTTGGGCAATTGCGCGAATACCTCTTTGTTTCTGCGCATTGACGCGCTCACACTTGCAAGACGCTTTTCCGGATCACTCAGGTCGGTGGCCAAGCTCGCCAGCAGAGCTCCCACCTGGTTACCACCACTGGAGTTGGCATCGTCACGCAGGCTCACCGGCACCATCGCGACGAGTGGTTTGTCCGGCAATGCGTTCTGTTCGATCAGATACGCGCGAAGTGCCCCGGCGCACATGGCGAGAACAACGTCATTGACCGTGACCCCGGCAGCCTGCTTGATCGCCATCACCCGCTGCATCGGCCAGGACTGTGCGGCGCATCGTCGCGCGCCGCCTATCGGAACATTGAATATCGTCTTCGGTGCGCCGAACGGAAGGGTCAACTGCTGCTCCATGAGACCGTCGCGAACAAGGTTCACGGCCGAGGGGCCAAGTCCAACAATGGATTCAACGATTTTTGGCAGCTCACTCAGCCACGAAGCGGCCGATTTGCTCTTGCTCGACGGCCGGCCGTTGGTTCCCCAGGGCACCCGCAACTCATGATCCTGCGGGTCGATCGACAGCGCACGACGCATCATCCGCATGGCACTGACGCCGTCAACGAGGGCGTGATGGATCTTGGTGTAGACGGCGAACCGGCCATCGTTGAGACCTTCGACCAGGTGGCTTTCCCATAGTGGACGATGACGGTCGAGCAGGGTGCCGTGTAATCGCGAGGTCAGTTCCAACAGCTCGCGTACCCGCCCCGGCGCGGGTAGTGCTGACCGGCGCAGGTGGTATTCGAGGTCGAGATTACGGTCGATGGCCCAGGTCAGGTTGGCAATGCCGCCCAACAGTTCAGCGGGATGCTTGCGGAAGGTCCTGCTGATATCGTCTCGCGCGACCAAGTCTTGATAGATGTCGCGGATGTAATCCGGTCCGGCGCCCTCGGGTGGCTCGAATACCTGTAACCCGGCGACGTGCATGGGATGCTCCCGCGATTCGCCCAGCAGAAACATTGCGTCAAGCGGCGAAATCAGTTCCATGACGCCTCCGATGCTCCCCCATGCGTCCCATTAGAGCGGTTTGCCAGACGCGTGATCGGACCTTTGCACTAATTGGCCGAACATGGAAACCGCGCGGGCCCCGGTAGAGACCTCCGGAATCACCTGTCAGGCGCTGGTGGCCACCGCAGGTGCGGGCGTGATCTGGATGAGGTCACTCAGACTGTAGGCCGTCACCGAGGAGTCGGAGACCGCATAGAGCACGTCGCCGACGCGTACGGTCCGGAAGACTGACTGATCAGTGCGAATCTCGCCGAGAACCTCGATGCCGCTGGCGCTCACCCGCATCACCTTCAGAAGCTGCTCGGAGAAATAGGTGCCCGAGTCGGGGTCGTACCCACTGCCGAATACCGGAACCACCAGCAGTCCATCCTCAGCCGAGTAGAGCAGCGCGTGATGGTCGAACTGCGCGTCAGACCACGACCACTGAGTGTCATCAGTCAAGTATTGGCGGGTGATCTGGGTGGGGTTTGCACGATCGCTGACATCAAACAGCGTTGCATGCACGTGGGTGTTCCAGTTTCCTGTCTCGCGTTCCTGACCGATGCCCAGCAGTAATCCATCGCCGACGGGCTGTAGATAGTTAGAGAAGCCCGGGATAACCAGTTCGCCCCGAAGGGTGGGCGCGGCCGGATCGCTCAAGTCGATGGCGAAGAGCGGATCTGTTTGCACGAACGTGACCAGGTATGCGGTATCGCCGACGAAGCGCGCCGCGTACAACTGCTCGCCCGGTGCTAACCCGGTCAGGCTACCTACCAAGTCGAGTGTGTCGCCGGCGGTGTCCAGTACGTACACGCCGTTGTCGTTGCGGGTGCTCCAGATATCGTTGACGTAGTCGTATTCGTCGGTGTGGGTGGCGACGTGCAGATAGCCGCCCTGCTCGTCCATCGCGAACTGGTTGATCAATGCACCGGAGACAACACCGCTGGCCTGCCACGCGACGTTCGTTCCCTGGATCGCGAAGCGGTCGATGCGGGTGTCGACAGATGATCCCGTATCGGAGTACTGATACTCCGTCGTGCCCACATACATGGCGTCGTGGCTCATGTAGATGGTGTTGCCACCCTGCGACACCATGGTGCCGACGCTGTCGGAGAAGGCCGAACCAGCCGCGGTATTCGCTGAGTCGACCGAGATCAGCGTCAGCACCGACTGCGCGTCGCCGCTGTGTGGGTGGACGATGTCCCCGGCACCGGCGATCAGGCCGAGATCGACCGTATTTCCTTCTGGGTCAACGCTGTAGGCGTGCGGCAAGGATAAATCGACGATCTGGTCGCCGACACGAGCCACGTACTCATCCCAGGTCTCGTAAGTCCGGTTAGCGGTGACAGTCGGGTCCCAGGCCCAACGAGTCAGCAATGGATCAGCACTGAACACCGGATCGGAAGGCGCGACGACACCGCTGTCCACCGGGGTGTCCGTGTACTGCGGCGCGGGCAGATTCAACCCACGCTGCAGTACGACGTACACCACGCCATCGACGGCGCGCGCGTCCTGGAAACCACCATCGAATACCGTCTGTGTCACCACCGCGGGGGCAGTCCGATCGGCGACGTCGTAGACGGTGACCGTGGTCTGTGGGTTCCACTGCCAGGGCAGGTACGCCATCCGCACCATCGGTCCGTACCAACCGGATCCGGTTTGGGTGATCACCGTCAGCCGGTCGCCAGCCAGGAACTCCCCAACCACATTGCCGGATAGCGATGATTGTGACGCGACCGTCAGGTCGGTGCCGACGATCGACAATTGGCCGTTATGGGCGACATAAATATAGTGACCATCGGTCTCGACGAAATCCGCCTCGTCAACACCGTTTACCTGGGTGTTGGTGTCTGAGGTGACCCCGGCGCCCACGACTGCACCATCCACCTTGACGTAGTAGTTCGGCCAGGGTCCCCCATTGCCGTACACCGCAACGGTCTCACCGAAGAGGTTTCCGTACTGCTGCTGGGCTAGCTCCAGCAGGTAGTCGCGCAACTCCTGTTCGGTGTAATACGTCGCGCCGGCACCCGAAGTCTGTCCGGTCGTCTGACCCGGACTCAGTGTGCGCACCAGGTTGAACAGTGCGCGACCGACCAAGAGCATGGCACCCTGCAGAAATTCGGTTGCCGGGTTGTCGGGCAGCCCGGAGAACCAGTTCGTGGCCGAGTCGAGAAAACCGGTGACCATCGCGCTCATCGTCGTAGCCGAGGCGGCCGGCACCGGCGGCCGCACTCTGGCGGTGCGCACGGCCCTGGCCGTCCGGAGGTGAGGAATC
Organism: Mycobacteriaceae bacterium; assembly: GCA_037138615.1. Lineage (GTDB taxonomy): Bacteria > Actinomycetota > Actinomycetes > Mycobacteriales > Mycobacteriaceae > Mycobacterium. The sequence goes on from JBAXIA010000011.1 coordinate 14,614, forward strand.
GCTATTCCGGCAGCAGATGGGGTCGTGGTCGATCCGGGAGTGGCAAACACGGCCGGGAGAATTCCGCTACCGACGCCGATGCCGGACGCCGCGGCAAGCGGATTTGCCACTGCCAGAGGCTGGGCCTTCGACGGTTTGGGGTTAGGGGTGATTCCCGGGATTCCGAACCGGTCACGTCCAGTGATCGGAGCGGGGACAGACCCGCCATGCTGGGACGCACGCCTGGCGGGCTTGGCTTTCTGCTGCCCGGAGGCCGCATCTGCCGGGGTTGCTGGCGATGTCGAACTTGAGGAGGAGCCTGACGACGACATCGAGGGGGAATCATCTTCGCCAGGTGCCGCAGCGGCTATGCCTGCTCCAGATGTACCAGCCACGGCCACTCCGAGGGCGAACGCCGCAGCTCCAGCCCGCGCAAGGCGCTTGTTCCCCGACATCGACAACCCCTGTCACCGCTAATTACTGAGATTTAGCTGTGGATTGCTAAAACCTTAGCTGAGAGCGGTGCCATCAGTCAACGCTTGGCGACTTTGCTTGACCGAGTGGTTATGGCGGTGGCGGAGGGATTTGAACCCTCGGACGGGGGTTACCCGTCACACGCTTTCGAGGCGTGCTCCTTAGGCCGCTCGGACACGCCACCGCGGGAAAGCTTACGGTTCGCCTCGGACTACCCCAAATCGCGGTGGCGGGCGAAAAAGCCGTTCAGTAATTCAGCACACTCACCGGCCAGCACGCCGCCACGTACCTCGGGCCGATGCGTCAGTCGACGGTCGCGTACCACGTCCCACAGCGAACCGACCGCTCCGGTCTTGGGCTCCCAGGCGCCGAACACCAGACGCCCGATACGCGCCATCACCAGAGCGCCCGCGCACATAGTGCACGGTTCCACCGTCACCGCGAGCGTCGCACCCTCGAGTCGCCAGCCGTCGCCCAGAACCCGCGCCGCGGCACGCAAGGCCAGGATCTCGGCATGCGCGGTCGGGTCGCCGAGTGCTTCGCGGGCGTTGGCGGCACGGGCCAGTTCTGCACCATCGGCACCGAAAACCACCGCACCGATGGGAACGTCGTCGGGTCCGACATCACCGGCCGCGCAGAGGGCCGCACGGATGAGGCTTTCGTCGGCGGGAAGGACATTCACCGGTCGAGGCGGTCGAGAACCGCCGAGAACTCCTCGGCGAAACCCATCTCGCGGGCGATACGGCCCAATTGCTCGTCGGCATAGAGGTCCGTTTCGGCGAGGATCACACCGAGCACTGCATCAGAGAGACCGACATCGGCCAATACGCCCAGGTCACCCTCCTCGAAAGGATCGGTGTCCTCAAGATCCTCCGCGGCGATATCGGCATCGAGTTTCTCCAGCGCCTCGGCGGCGATGTCGTAGTCCAGCGCGGCGGTGGCATCCGACAGCAATAGCCGGGTACCCGATGGCGCGGGGCGGATGATCAGGAAAAACTCGTCATCGATATCGAGCAGGCCGAACACCGCGCCAGCACTTCGCAATTCCCGTAACTCGGTCTCTGCGTCAGCAAGACTGGTCAACGCCTTCGCGCTCATCGGCGAACACCGCCAGGCCGCATTCTCATGAACCACGGCCACGGCGAATCCGTCCGGGGTGTCCCCGGAGCTCGGCGCCCCTGGTTCGCGGCCAGCCCGCTGTGCCTCCATGGGCGCTTACGGTAGTCGCTGACCAGGTGAGTTGACTAGCTCCCGAGCGGACCCTCAGGCCGATGTGCCAACCTGTGAAGCGTGACGAAGACACCCGTGTGCGTGCTCGGGCTCGGCCTCATCGGCGGGTCGGTGTTGCGCGCAGCGGTATCGGCGGGCAGGCAGGCGCTCGGTTACAACCGATCGGCGCAGGGTTGTCAGGCCGCCCGATCCGACGGTTTTACCGCCACCACCGACCTGGCCGAGGCACTGGCGTGGGCCGCTGAGCACGATGCGCTGATCGTTCTGGCTGTCCCGGTGCCGGCGGTCGCCGGGCTGCTGCCGCGGATCAACCAGCTCGCCCCCGGCTGTCGGATCACCGACGTCATCAGCGTCAAGGGTGCGGTGCTGCAGCAGATGCACTCAGCCGGTCTGCTCGACCGCTATGTCGGGGGCCATCCGATGGCTGGCACCGCATACTCCGGCTGGTCGGCCGGAGATGGCGGACTGTTCACCGGAGCGCCGTGGGTAATCAGTGTTGATGAACACGTCGACGCCGAGATCTGGTCGCAGGTGATGTACCTCGCCCTGGACTGCGGAGCATTCGTGGTGCCTGCGAGGTCTGACGAGCACGACGCCGCCGTGGCGGCCGTCTCGCATCTTCCGCATCTGTTCGCTGAGGCGCTGGCCGCGACCGCTAGCGGAGTACCGCTGGCTTTCGCACTGGCGGCGGGATCATTTCGAGACGGCACCCGGGTGGCTGGAACCGCACCTGATCTGGTCCGCGCAATGTGTGAAGCCAACGCTGCTGAGTTGATCCCGGCCCTTGACCACGCGCTGATATTTCTTCAACGCACTCGAAATTCTTTGGCGGCCAACGGTTCAGTAGCCGAGCTGGTTGATTCCGGACACGCTGCGCGCGTTCGATTCGATAGTCTGTCGCGGCCTGAGATCCTCACCGTGATACTCGGTGAGGACAACTGGCGTGACGAGCTTGCCGCCGCCGGGCGCTCCGGTGCAGTGATCAGATCCGCTCTGCCAGGCCCGGGTAGTCGAGGATGAATCCGTCGTCGTCGACGACAACGGTGGTTTCCGCAACCGGTGAGTGCAACTTGATTCCGTTGCCGCTGTCGGGACCCGAGCTGTTGTAGCTGATCGATGCCGGGCCGACCGTCAGTTCGGGCAGGTTCACATAGACCAGCGGCAGGGTCACCGAGTCAGCGCGGCGGTGCAATCCGACGCGGCGGATCGGTAGGGCGTTGAAAAACGGACTCAACACGACGTCGACGTCGAGGGCGCCGTCGTAGGCGTCCCGGGCCTGGCCCTGATGGTCAGTGATCAGCCACATGTTCTCCTCGTCGCGTGAGATCGACAGCTGCCGATCCCGCTCAGCGAGGCTAACGGTGAGTGACAACCGATTGGTGGCGCCGTTGTCTTCGGTAACCAGGTCATAGGACGCGCTGAAAGCCGGATGGGTGTCGGTGGCCGCCGCGGCAATTCGCCCATAGGCCTTGATCCGATTCCCTGATACGTGGACGCGGGTGGACTCGATCCGAGTCAGATCATGGGAGCGCCAGGTCAACATGGCCGGCCACTTCATGACGCTCGTATCGTCGTCTGCATTCACCACCCCTCCACGGTAAGCGACGGATCGCCGCTGGTGTGTTCAGGGAGGCTCTGAGGGCCCCGGATGCGACGTTATCGGCTCGTTGCCGGTTTGGTTGTTTCCTTCCGGGCGGCACAGGGCAAGGATGGGCTCATGAGCAGCGCACCCCACATTTCGTCGGGCGAGCCGGTACCGGGCGAGCCGGTACCGCCCATGGCGGCGGAGCCGGACATCAGCCACCCTTCCCAGAGCCAACCCTCCCAGAGCCAACCCTCCCAACCCCAGGGATCGGAGGTGAAGTTCACTCGAGCAGCGGCGCTGTGGTCCTCACTGATCCTCGGGTTCCTGATCCTGATAGTTCTGCTGATCTTCATCGCCCAGAACACCGCCTCCACACCGTTCACCTTCCTGGGCTGGCACTGGAATCTCCAGCTTGGCGTGGCAATACTGCTGGCGGCGGTCTGCGGCGGGCTGATCACCGCATTGGTCAGCGCGGCGCGGATGTTTCAGTTGCGCCGGGTGGCAAAGAAGAACCTGGTGGCCGCGCGTCGGCGGTAGTCATCTCCGATTGCGCGGTAACAGGTCCCACACGTGTTCAACGCCGTTGATGGCAGCCACCGTCGCCGTGCCTTTTCGCGAATAACGCAGCAGCGTGACAGAGGTGTATTCGATCGGGAATGACAATTCCTGTGCCGTGCCGAGAATCTCGTGCAGGATCACGTTGATCACACCGCCGTGGCCGAACACCGCGACAGTGTCCTCGTGCTTGGCTGCGGTGACGATGTCCAACAGTGCCGCGTTCACCCGGCCCATGAACGCGCCGACGTCAACTGAGGCGGGAAGTTTGCCTTTCACCATTCGATCCCAGTCATCAGGTCGCTCAGACCGCACCTGCTCGAGTGGCACATAGTGCGAGTGCCCACGGTCATACTCAGCCAAGCGATCGTCGGTCTCTACCGGCAAGTCAAGCGCGGCAGCGACAGGTTCGGCAGTTTGGACGGCACGGCGCTGCGGGCTGCTGACCAGCCGACTGATCGGGAAGCGTGCCAGCGCATCGGGCAGCCTGCGGGCCTGCTCCCAACCGGCCTCGGCCAATTCCGGATCAGAGCCCTCACCGATCTGCGTACGCAGCGGCAACGCATGGCGTACGAGCAGAATCTGCATGCCTGCAACGATAGGGGTGCCCGACCTGGCCAACACCGGAAGGATCTGCAATGAGCGGCGGCAAGAGCTACCCAGAGCGGCTGTTCGACCTCACCGACAGGGTGGTTGTGGTCACCGGCGGCAGCCGCGGGCTGGGCCGCCAGATGGCGTTGGCCGCCGCCCATTGCGGCGCCGACGTGGTAATCGCCAGCCGTAAGTACGACAGCTGCGTGGCCACCGCCGCCGAGATCGAGGAAACCACCGGGCGCACCGCAATGCCCTACGGCGTGCATGTCGGCCGATGGGCTGAACTCGACGGACTTGTGGACGCTGCCTACGAGCGGTTCGGCAAGATCGACGTGCTCATCAACAACGCAGGCATGTCACCGAACTACGACAAACTCACCGACGTCACCGAGAAGCTGTTCGACACCGTGATCAACCTCAATCTCAAGGGCCCGTTCCGGCTGTCGGCTCTGATCGGTGAACGGATGGTCGCCGACGGTGGCGGAGTGATCATCAACGTCAGCACCCACGGTTCGCTGCGGCCACACCCGGCGTATCTGCCCTACGCGGCGGCCAAAGCTGGGCTGAACGCGATGACGGAGGGCTTGGCCATCGCGTACGGGCCCACGGTCCGGGTCAACACGCTGATGCCCGGTCCATTCCTCACCGATATCAGTAGGGCGTGGAACCTCGGCGACGTCAATCCATTCGTCCGCCACCCTCTGCAGCGGGCCGGTGACCCTGCCGAGATCGTCGGTGCGGCGCTGTTCCTGATGTCGGATGCGTCGAGCTTCACCACCGGTTCGATTCTGCGAGCCGACGGTGGACTGCCCGGGTAACTCCTACGGGGTGACGATGCTGAAGTTCGGGTCTGGTGCATCGAGTACACCGAGCAGGGCCTGCAAGGCACCACTGTCACCGGTTACCTGCAGGCCGGGCGAGGTGAAATCACCTGCTGCGGCGGCCATCAGCCGCATCTTGGTGGCCAGCGTCACCGTTGCGGTCGCGGTCGACTCCTCAGCAGGACGTTTGCGCTGGATCAGAACACCGTTGCGCAAGGTGATTCGGTAGTTGGTGTCGAGGTCGGCGAACGTCACATCAAGTGCGAGATCCAGATCCCAGGCCCGTGGCCCGTTCACTGAGATCGCCAGAATGTCGAACATCTGCTCCGGAGTGAGCTGATTCAGCATGCTCGGCGACGTCGTATTCACCGGCGTACCGAAATTGCCATCGCGCAATTCGGTTGCGCCAGACAGGAAGAAGTTGCGCCACGTCGCACATTCCACGCCGTAGCCCATCTGTTCGAGGGTATCGGCATAGAGCTCCCGGGCTTTCGTGTGGCTGGCATCGGTAAACACCGCATGATCCAATAATGTTGCTGCCCAACGGAAATCACCGGAATCGAAGGCTTCCTGTGCGATCTCAACGACCCGGTCAAGGCCACCGATCGCCGCCACGTACCGAGGCGCCACCGCCTCCGGCGGATGCTGCCACAGCCGGCCGGGGTTGCCGTCGAACCAGCCCATGTACCGCTGATAGACAGCCTTGACGTTGTGGCTGACCGAGCCGTAGTAACCATGCGTGTGCCAGGCCTGCTCCAGCGCCGGCGGCATGGCGAAGTCCTCGGCGATCTCGATACCGGTATAGCCCTGGTTGAGCTGACGTAGCGTCTGGTCGTGTAGGTAGGCGTAGAGATCGCGTTGCAGACCAAGGAATTCCACGATGCGCTCACGACCCCAGGTGGGCCAGTGATGTGAGGCGAACGCGACGTCGGCGCGGTCAGCGAAGGTATCGATGGCCTCGGTCAGATATCCCGCCCAGGCGCGTGGGTCACGAACCAGAGCGCCACGCAGGGTAAGCAGGTTGTGCAGATTGTGGGTGGCGTTTTCGGCCATGCACAGAGCCCGGAAGCGGGGGAAGTAGAAGTGCATCTCCGCCGGCGCTTCGGTGCCGGGTGCCATCTGGAATTCGATCTCAACGCCATCGATGACGTGCACTTCGCCGGTCGTAGTGATATCGAGGGTCGGCACAATCACCGCGATCTCGCCGGTTGATGTGTTCTGGCCGAGTCCGCATCCCACTTGGCCCTGTGGGCCGCGGTCCAACAAGGTTCCGTACATGTAGGAGGCCCGGCGGGTCATCGCCGTTCCCGCATAGATGTTCTCCTGCACGGCATGTCCGATAAAGCCCTCCGGCGCCAACACCGCCACCGTGCCGGCATCGACGTCAGCCTGAGTGGTCACCCCAAGTACGCCGCCGAAGTGATCGACATGACTGTGGGTGTAGATCACCGCGACGACGGACCGGTCGCCACGGTGTTCGCGGTACAGGGCCAGCGCGGCAGCGGCCGTTTCGGTGCTGATCAACGGGTCGATGACGATGACGCCGGTATCGCCTTCAATGAAGCTGATATTGGACAGATCCAAACCGCGGACCTGGTAGATACCCTCGACCACTTCGTATAGCCCCTGCTTGGCAGCCAGTTTCGACTGGCGCCACAGACTGGGATGCACGCTCGGCGGTGCATCACCCTGCACAAACCCGTATGAGTCGTTGTCCCAGACCACGCGGCCGTCGGCGGCCTTGATGACGCACGGCTCCAGCGCGCCAAGGAAACCCCGGTCGGCGTCGGTGAAGTCGCCGGTATCCGAGAATGGAAGAACATCGTATTGTTCGGCGTTTGCGGACTCGATGACTGGTGTCGCGGCTTTGTGTTCCATACCGCGGATTGTTTCGCGAAACAGCGCTTGGGGGGCTGCGTTTGCGCGGATACGCCTGCTCCGTGCGCGCCCGGTCGCCTACCCGGTAGGTGAAGGTAAAGGCCGCCGGGGCACCATCGTGAGCAGTGCCACACCGGCCGCTGCCACCATTACGGCGGTCCCCAAAAACGTCGACTTCATACCCCATGTGTCGATCAGCGTTCCCAGGCCGACCGCGCCGACGGCAGTGGTCGCGGTGACAAGTACGAAGAAGAGCCCCATCATGCGACCGCGAACATTGTCGGGCACCTCGGTCGCGATGGTCGCCTGGCCACCGATGAACACGAATTCCCACCCGAATCCGATGACGAACGCGCCTATCAAATCGACGGCGATACCGTGGCGCGGAGTGATGGCCAACTCAATCATTCCGGCCGCAGCCAGGAATAGACCGATGGCCATCAACCGCCGCCGCCCCTCCGTCGAGTTGCCGGCCCGCCCGATAACCGGGTTGGCCAGGATCGCGCCCACCCCGATCGCCCCGATCAGTAAGCCGACATATGACGCATGCACCCCGTGCTCTTGCGCCACCATCGGCATTAACTGCTCCACGGGTGCGACGAACACAAAAAATACCCCGACCCCAACGGCCGCCAGCCGCACGAGGCGCCCAAGGCTAAACGCCCCAGCATCCTTCGCCGCGCGAGTCGGTTCCCCGCGCTTACCCGTCGGCGATTCCGGGTTCTGGTTCCGCCTCACTTCGGACACCGTGGGCGTCCCGGAAAGCACGGCGGCGACGAGGAAATACGACGCAGCGTTGAAAGCGAAGGCAGCGAAGAGACCAACCCAGTGCACCATGAACCCGCCGACGATCGCTCCTCCGAGTCGGGTGATATTGAACATCATCGACGACTGCGCAAGGGCCGCCTGCCGATACTCCTCAGGCACCGTAGACGGCCCAACCAGACTGACCACGGGACAGTTGAGGCTGTACGGAATTGCCCCGGCGAACACCAGGGCGTAGAGCCAGCCAATTGGCAAATCACCCACCAGATCCATGATCGCCATCGCCGTCGCGGGAATTCCCTGGAGCAGATACAGCACTATCGCAAGGCGGCGCGGCTCGTAGCGGTCGGCAAGCGCGCCGCCGATCGGGCCACCGACGATGGACGGTCCGAGCGCCAACGCTGACAGCAGTCCAACGGAGGCTGCGCTACCCGTGATGCTGTAGGCGTACCAGGTGGTGGCGACAATCTGCATGTACGAGCCGGCCGAGGACACCGCACGGGCGATGAACAGGCGACGATAGGCGGGGAAGGAAAACAGACTTCGCGCTCGCTCGGGACTCACAATGGCCACGATATGCGCAGCTCACACCTGTGCGAAATACATCGGCAGGCACACAGTGAATTCGGTGTTACCGGCTTCGCTGATGAGTCCGATGCTGCCATTGTGTGCGCGGACCACAGCAGCCACAATGGCCAATCCCAGTCCGGTCGAGCCGTCCACATGTGATCGAGAGGTGTCGCCGCGAGCGAACCGTTCAAAAACTTCGGCCTGTAACTCCACCGGAATCCCCGGCCCATCGTCCACGACACGAAGCACCACCGTGTCTGCATCTGTGTCGAGCGACAATGTGACCGTTGTGCCGGCGGGAGTGTGCACACGCGCATTTGCCAATAGGTTGGCCACCACCTGATGCAGCCGGGCGTCGTCACCGGAGACGTACAGCGGCTCCGGTGGCACATCGAGATTCCATTGGTGATCTGGCCCTGCTGCATGGGCGTCACTCACTAGATCGGCACACAACCGTGCGAGGTCGATAGGCTGGCGTTCCAGTGGCCGACCGGAATCTAGGCGGGCCAGCAGCAGGAGATCCTCGACAAGCCGCGTCATCCGTTGCGTCTCGGACTCAACCCGGCTCATCGCATGGGCGACGTCAGGGGGCACCTCAGTCCTTTTGCGCTGCGCCAGTTCGGTATAGCCGCGGATCGCGGCCAACGGTGTCCGTAACTCATGGCTCGCGTCAGCCACGAACTGTCGCACCCTGATCTCGCTGGCCTGCCGGGTCGACAGGGCCGCATCAATGTGATCGAGCATTCGGTTGACCGCCAGACCGAGCCGGCCGACTTCGGTGTTGGGGTTGGTGTCGGCTTCGGTCACCCGCACCGGCAGCGCGACCTCGCCCCGGTCCAGTGGCAGATCGGCGACAGCTCCCGCCGCGGCCGCCACCCGGGTCAGCGGAGCCAGCGCACGGCGGATGATCAGGACTCCCGCGCATGCGGCGGCCAACAGTGCGAGTGCGGTCACCACCGTGAAGATCAGCGCCACCCTGGTGAGAGTCCGTCGAACACCTCTCATACTCAACCCGATCACCAGCGTGTCGCCCGAGTGGCGGCTTGTCGTGGCGATGACGCGATATCGACCCAACCCGTCGAGGTCGCGGGTGACGGCATGGCGGCTCACGCCGACCCCAGCCAGCTGGCCGGCAGCGACCGCGGACAGGGCGTCGCGCTCACCGCCGCGGTCGAGCGCACCGGCCTTCGTCACAATCCCGTCCTTGACCACTGCGGCGACCATTCCGATCGGCTGGCCAGGAGCATCAAGGAATTCCGGCCCCGGGCCAGGAGTGGGTGGGTGCAGCTGTGGCCGGGCGTCGGAGGGTAGCGGCATAGGCGGCGGCATCGGCAGCCGGTGATCCATCATCGATGACCGTTGGGCAATCTGGAGAAGTTGACCGTCAAGTTCACCGACCAGGTATCGGTACAGCGCAAACTCGGTCGCCCCCGCGATGACGACACAGACCATTGCCAACAACGCCACCTGGCCGGCAAGCAGTCGCGCCCGCAACGACCACGGCCTAGAGCGCGGGCTTGAGAACATATCCGGCGCCACGCAGGGTGTGGATCATCGGCGCGCGCCCACTGTCGATCTTCTTTCGAAGATAGGAGATATAGAGCTCGACGATATTTGACCGGCCGCCGAAGTCGTAACTCCATACCCGGTCGAGGATTTGCGTCTTGGACAGCACCCGTTTTGGATTGCGCATCAGGAAACGAAGTAACTCGAACTCGGTGGACGTCAGGGAGATCGGCTCACCATCGCGAGTGACCTCGTGGCTGTCCTCATCGAGAACCAGGTCGCCGACGACGATCTGCGCGCCGTTGCCCTCGACGCTGATTCCGGTACGCCGCAGTAATGCCCGCAACCGAAGGACCACCTCTTCGATGGAGAACGGCTTGGTGACGTAGTCGTCACCACCGGCGGTCAATCCGGCAATGCGATCCTCAAGGGCATCCTTGGCGGTCAGCAGTAGCACCGGCAGCGCAGGGTTGTGCTCGCGTAGCTTCCTCAACACGTCGAGTCCGCTCATATCGGGCAGCATCACATCGAGCACCACCGCGTCGGGACGCACCTCGCGCGCGGCCGAAAGCGCCGATGCGCCATCGCCGGCGGTCGTGATATCCCAGCCTTCGTAGCGCAATGCCATCGACACCATCTCTGCCAGTACCGCCTCGTCGTCGACGACGAGGATGGTGATCGGGCTGCCGTCGGCGCGGCGCATCACGACGCGTCCAAGCGCACCGGAAGCCGCGGACAAGGTCATTCCTCCAGTATGGGAGTAGCGATGGGCCGGCACTATGCGTTCGCTATGCGTCGGCTGTGAGATCGCTCGGCACCTAGAATCACTCCGTGAACTTCTTCGAGGTCATCGAGACGGTCGGGAAAACCATCGACGGTGTCGGCGTGGCGGTGATCGCCATCGGAGCATTGATCTCAGCCGCGGGCGCAGTTCCGCGGCTGCGCCGCAAAACCGGTGACGTCTACCGGGTGTTCCGTCAGCAACTCGGCCGCTCGATCCTGCTTGGCCTGGAGTTCCTGGTCGCCGCCGACATCATCCGGACCGTCGCCGTCACCCCCGATGCTCGCAGCGTGGCCGTGCTCGGCGGGATCGTGCTGATCCGGACCTTCCTGAGTTTCTCCCTGGAGCTTGAGGTCACCGGTTACTGGCCCTGGCAGAAAAATCGCCAGCAGCAAACCACGCCCCGGTTGGGTCCATGAGCCAAGGGGACCGACAGAGCCGGCGGATGAGAGTCGCCAACGCGATACGTAAGGTTCCACCCGCGTCGCTGGCTCCCCCGGATTCCTACCCTGTGATCGAGATCGCAGCGATGATGCGCGAGATCGGCGTCGCTCTTTCGGAGGTGGCACAGCCGATTCCGATCGTGCAGGGCCGACTGGAGGCCATCGCGGCGAAGTACACCACTCAACCGGTTCGACTGGTGGTACTGCCGACGGTGTTACTGCTCCAGATCGGAGACGCTGCTTTCGAAATCGACGGATCCACCCACTCGTCGCTTCAACTCGATGCGGCGGGACGCATCGACGACATAGCCAGCCTGGCGGAGGCGGGAGCGATCGCTCCCTCCGATGCCGTCAAGGCGATCGAGGCGGCCCGCGCCATGCCGGCCCGCTACGGCCGGGGTGCCACAGCGGTCGGCTATGCCGTCACCACACTGGGATTCGGCATCATGATCAACCCCACCTGGGCCGCGCTGCCGGGCTATCTATTCCTCGGACTAGTGGTCGGAACGATCGTCTCCTACGGCGGTCGGTTTCCGTCACTGACCCCGATCCTGCCCACTCTCTCGGCACTGGTGGTGACCCTGCTGGCTACCTGGTTCGTGGCTGCCGCCGTCGATGACGGCCTGCTGCGGGTGATCAGCCCCGCGCTGGTGGCCACCCTGCCCGGTATGGCGCTGACCACCGGTGCCATGGAGCTGGCCGATTCGCAGATCATCTCCGGTTCAAGCCGACTCATTTACGGAATTTCGCAGCTGGCGCTGTTGGTTTTCGGTGTGATCATCGGCTTGCACATCGCAGGCTCCGAGTTAACGCCTCAGTCTCCGTCGACCCCCATGGGCCCGTGGTCGCTGTATGTGTCAATAGTGGTGGTCGGTATCGGACTGTCGGTGTATCTATCAGCACCGCGAGGTTCGCTGTTCTGGCTGATGGCCGCGATCGCCGTGGCGATCCTCGGCCAGAAACTCGGGGAGACTTTCATGTCCCCGGCGCACGCCGGGTTCATAGGCGCGATACTTGCCGTGGTTTTCGCGATGCTGGCGAGCCGGATCAGGACCTCGCCGCCGGCCGTGGTGATGCTCCTGGCCGCATTCTGGTCGCTGGTGCCCGGTGCGATGAGCTTCATGTCGGTCAGTCAGGCGGCGACCGGTTCAAACGCCGATGTGGCCACCCTAGGGGTGGCCGGTGCCGCGATCGCCGCGATCGCGCTGGGAACGCTGGTCGGCTGGAGCATCTTCCACACCATCGATATCCATACGCCGTGGGCGAAGGCCATCAGGAAAGCGCCCTAAGGTAGCTTCGCCTGCGTGGATAACCTGGCCCCCGATCTGACCGGGGTAGCCGACTGGATGTCGAACGAGGGCCTCGGCGAGGGTCCGATCCACGACGTATCCGCGATCGTCGGCGGAACTCAGAACATCATGCTTCGGTTCAGCAGGTCTGGTCGCGAATATGTGTTCCGCCGCGGGCCACAGCACCTTCGCCCGGTGAGCAACTCAGTAATCCTTCGCGAGACCCGAGTGCTGCGCGCCCTGGCGGGCACCGACGTTCCACACCCCGCACTCATCGCCGTATGCGAGGACACCTCAATTCTCGGCGACGCGATCTTCTACCTGATGGAACCGGTGGAGGGGTTCAACGCAGGCTCCGAGCTGCCCGCACTGCACGCCGCCGACGCTGGTGTCCGCCACGATATGGGTCTGTCGATGGCAGATGCCGTTGCGAAACTCGGTGCCATTGACCATGTCGCCGTCGGACTGGCTGACTTCGGCAAACCGGAAGGATTTCTGGACAGACAAGTGCCACGGTGGCTTTCGGAACTGGAGTCCTATGCCAAGTTCGACAACTATCCGGGCCCCGACATCGGTGATGTCGAATCCGTCGCGAACTGGCTACGTGAACGCCAGCCCGACGACTTCTCCCCGGGCATCATGCACGGCGACTACCACGCAGCCAACGTCATGTTCTCCCACACCGGCCCCACGGTGGCAGCGATCGTCGACTGGGAGATGTGCACGATCGGTGACCCACTACTGGATCTGGGCTGGATGCTGGCGACGTGGTACCGCCCCGGGGACCAACCGGTGCTGCCCAATGAGCTCATGGTGGCTGGCGATCTGGCGACCCCGGATGAATTGGTGCAGCGCTACGCGCGAAACACCACTCGCGATCTGTCGAACATCGACTGGTACACGGTGTTGTCCTGCTTCAAGCTCGGCATCATCCTGGAAGGCACTAACGCGCGCGCCGCAGCGGGCTTGGCGCCAAGGGAGATTGGCGACGTACTGCACACCGCGACCGTGCGGTTGTTCGAACGGGCAATGGCCACCATGAATGGCGCGCCTCTAGCGCCTATTGAGGGGAAGCAATGATCGACTTCGAGATACCGGCTGATGTCGCGGCACGACGCGACCAGATCCGCGCCTTCGTCACCGAGAAGATCATCCCCTTCGAGCGCGACCCAAGGCTCACCCGGCACGGCCCCAACGAGGATCTGCGCAACGAAATGGTCGGGCTGGCACGCGAGGCCGGATTGCTGACGTTCCAGGCGCAAAGACGGTTCGGCGGTTGGGAGCCGTCACATCGTGATCAGGCCGTGCTGTTCGAGGCGGCCGGGTGGTCGACCTTGGGGCCGGTCGCTTTGAACTGCGCCGCACCCGACGAGGGCAATATGTACATCCTCTCCAAGATCGCCAATACCGAACAGACCGAGCAGTTCCTGGTCCCGGTGATCGAGGGGAGGCAGCGATCGGTGTTCGCGATGACCGAACCGGGAGGAGCGGGATCTGATCCCGATCAACTGAAGACCGAGGCCGTATTCGACGGCAATCAGTACGTGATCAACGGCCGCAAGTGGCTCATCACCGGTGCGAACGGCGCCCGGACGTGGATCATCATGGCGCGCTTGGCGCCCAATGATCACAATGCCGGCGGCCCAACGCTGTTCCTCTGCGATGGGAACATGCCGGGGATCGAACTTGAGCGGGTGATGGACACGATGGATCGCAACTACGTCGAGGGCCACGGCGTGGTGCGGTTCAAGGATCTGCGACTGCCCGCCTCCGCAGTGCTCGGCGAGGTGGGCCAGGCGCTGCGATATGCCCAGATGCGGCTGGCACCGGCCCGCCTCACCCATTGCATGCGATGGCTCGGCGCGGCCTCGCGGGCACAGTCAATTGCAATCGGACATGCGCGCACCCGTACGGCGTTCGGCAAGCCACTCGGTGAGCATCAGGGTGTGAGTTTCATGCTGGCGGACAACGAGATCGCGCTTCAGCAGTGCCGACTGGCGGTCTGGTGGGCCTGCTGGACGCTCGACGGTGGCGCGAAAGGCCGACACGAAAGCTCGATGGTGAAAGCCTATGTTTCCGAAGAGCTGTTCAAGGTGGCCGACCGGTGCGTGCAGGTTCTGGGCGGCATGGGGATCTCCGATGAGACCCCGGTTGGGATGATCTTCACCGATATGCGCGCCTTCCGTCTGTATGACGGACCGACGGAGGTGCACAAGTACGCGATCGCGCGCCAGATTCTCAGGGATCCCCGATGAGTGTCCTCGATTTGTTCCGACTCGATGGTCGCGTGGTCATCGTCACCGGGGCCTCGTCCGGTCTGGGAGTGTCGTTCGCACAGGGTTTTGCCGAGGCGGGAGCCGACCTGGTGTTGGGTGCGCGCCGGGTGGAGCGGATGGCGCAGACCGCCGCACTCGTCGAGCAGGCCGGCGGCCGGGTGCGCACCTATCAGACCGACGTCACCGATCCGGAGCAATGCCAACAGTTGGTCGATGCGGCGATGGCTGAGTTCGGCCGGGTCGACGTGTTGATCAACAACGCGGGGGTAGGCACTGCTGTGCCGTCGACCCGGGAAACTGCCGAGGAGTTTCGCGCCGTCATCGACGTCAACCTCAACGGCTCGTACTGGATGGCGCAGGCCTGTGGTCGGGTAATGAAACCCGGCAGCGCAATCATCAACATTTCCAGCGTATTGGGCCTGACCACCGGCGGTTTGCCGCAGGCGGCCTACAGCGCCTCCAAAGCCGGCATCATGGGGCTCACGCGTGATCTGGCGCAACAGTGGGGCGGCCGCAAGGGAATTCGGGTCAACGCGCTCGCCCCAGGGTTCTTCGCCAGCGAGATGACCGACGAGTTGAAGCCCGGCTATCTGGACTCGTTGATGCCGCGCATCATTCTGGGCCGGCTGGGTGATGCCGCGGAATTGGCAGCGACCGCCGTATGGTTGGCATCCCCGGCTGCTGGCTATGTCACCGGGCAGACGATCGTCGTCGACGGTGGATTGACGATCGCCTAGTGCCACCGCTGAAGAAACGATTCGTATTCGTCGCGGCCGTGTGCTGTCTGGCCATCGTCGCCGCCCTGCTGATCGTCAACCGGTTGCGTGACCGCGAGGCGCAACCTGCTGTCGCGGCGCCTTCTGAACTCCACGACCTCGACGAGGCGATGCTCATCGAGGAGAGCGCCGTACCGCCACTCGATGGGACGACGTGGGGCAGCATGGTCGCGGTGCCGCGGGGCGCCGAGCCACCCGTCGCCCCGGCGGCGTGTGTGCTGTTTCTCTCACAGGGGCCGGCCGCCGAAAAAGGCCTCGCGATGCGCTCGTCTAAGAACGCCTCGATCGGAGTCACACTGTCCGTCGGCGTGCCGCGGCCGGATCTGCCGGCACTAGTTGACGAATGCAAGGTCTTCACCTTCGAAGGTGCCGGTGCAAGCTCCCGTGTCGAACTCGCACCGATGCCCGTCGCTGATCTACCCGACGGGGCGATCAGCACTCTGATGCACTGCCGGACGGTGAAGGCCGAGCAGACTCTCGTCTGGGATATCGCATTGATCGTCGGATACCACCGCGGCGTCCTGGTGACCGCGGAGTACACACCCGGTCCGCAGGGCGGTGCGTTCGACAGCCAACTCGCATCCAATCTGGGCGACGTCTACCGGGCTCAAATCCAGAAACTGGACGCCTAGATCGTCAGATCAGTCCCCGGTAGCTTCCGCCGTCGATGTGCATGTTCAACGAGATCAGCAGGTACGCGCGAAGGCGGGTCAGGTCGGAAGCATTCATCACATGCCCTTACCGGAACAGGATTTTTTAATAGTAGTAGCATACGTATAAATTCAATGGGGACTCTGTCAAATCGCGAAAACTGCTGGAAGGAAGGACTTCCGATGCTCTCAGCGGTGCCGTTGGGCGACGTGCCGGTGTGCGATGTCGACCTCTATGACGCCGCGATCAACGCGGACCCCTATGACGCATATCGCGCGATCCGCGACGCCGGTCCGGTGGTGTGGCTGCCGGCCACCGGGGTGTGGGCGATGGGCCGCTACGCCGACGTGCGCGCTGCTCTGAGGGATCACGAGCTGTTTTCCTCCGCCTCCGGACCCGCTGTCAACGAGACCGCCAACCAGGCTGCCGGACTGTTGGCGAGCTGCCTGATCTCCGACCCACCGCAGCACGAGACGTTCCGCAAGGTCATCGCCCCGCCACTGCGGCCGGGGGCGATGCGGGCACTGGAGTCACTGATGACCGACAAGGCGGTAGCCCTGGTCGAGGGCGTGCTCGGCCGCCAATCCTTCGACGGCATCGCTGAATTCGCACAGGTTCTGCCCCTGACGGTAGTGCGGTCGCTGGTCGGTCTGCCCGCGGTCGGTGAGGAAAACATGCTCCGATGGGGCACTGCATCATTCGAATCGTTCGGCCCCGACAGCCCCAGGACCCGGGGCGCTATCGACGACATGGGCCCGGCATTGGAATTCGTGTTTGCCCCCGATCTCGCCGAGCGATGCGACCCACACGGTTGGGCCGCAGGTGTGTTCGACGCCGTGGCCCGCGGTGACATCACGGAGATGCAAGGCCCGAGCTTGCTCCTCGACTACATGAACCCGAGCCTGGACACCACCATCGGCGCGATCAGTCACCTGCTGCGTCTCCTGGCCGACAACCCCGATCAGTGGGACCTGCTCAGGGCCGATCCCGCACTCATCCCGCATTCCATCAATGAAGCCCTGCGGGTCGAATCACCGGTGCGCGGTTTCAGCCGGGTCACCACGGCGGACCATCGAATCGGCGAGGTCGATCTGCCCCGGGGATCCCGGGTGCTGATGTTGTTCGGGTCGGCAAACCGGGATGAGCGCAAGTGGACCGACCCCGAACGATTCGACATCGCCCGCAAACCGTCCGACCAACTCGGATTCGGCTTCGGGATTCACAGCTGCGTGGGCATGAATCTCGCCCGGCTGGAGATGCGCTGCCTGCTTGAGGCCATGATCCCCCGCGTCGCGAGCATCGCCGTCGATGGGGTCACCATGAGTGATAACCAGGTGCTGCACGTCATCGAATCCATGCGTGCCACCTTCACGCCAGCGACCTGATCACCCGAAGGTGCGTCGATAGCGCAGCGAGCCAGTCAGTCCGATCACAAGCGAACCCGCATACGAAGGCCAGCGGCGCCCGGTCACCGCAATCGCGGTGAGACAGCTGCCTTCCGACCCACGCAATGACTTTTTGACGAGTTCGACCGCGGGCCGCCCGACCGAGGAGGTCAGCTCGCAGCCGAATCTGCTCGAAGAACAAGTGGTCGAGCGTCTTCGAGAACTACTGCAATCGACTGGCGTACTTGGGGTCTTCGCGAACGTCCCCATCTCCCTCGATGCCAAGGCTGCCTCGGAGATCAGCCAGCGGAATCTCCCAGGCAGCGTGAATATCGAAGTTCGCCGAAAGGTCGCGGGTGACGCGGACACCACGGTCGAGAGCGCGGACGAACTCCGCCGGATCCAGATTGCCTTCGTGTGGGCGATAGTGAAGCAGTTTCGTTGGGCCGTAAGCCAGTCCACTGTTGAAGGTCACAAGGTTGACGCCGATCAATAGCCATGGCAGTCGTGACGTCGATCCGGCCTCGAAGGCTAGAACGTTGATCTCGTCGCATGGATCGGTGTTGTAACCGGAGAGAATATGAGAAGCGTCGTGGACCTCAAAGCCCCAGGCAGTCGGAAGTCCACCCTTTTCTCCGGGAAATTTGAAACCCCGATTGCGATAGAAGTGGAAGAAATAGTTTCCGAAGGTGTCTTCGGGCAAACGCTCCAGCGCAAGATAGGGGGCGGCAATATCGGGGTGATCATGCGCATCACGGAACATCTGCTCTAGACGAAAGAACTCGGACTTTAGCGAACCAGTGCGAATCGAATCGGCGATGAACCGAGTGAAGAGACGGTGGCGGCTGTGTTTGATCTTGCGTTGCGCCACCTCCTGGAGAAGGTCCAGGTTCTCCGGGCGCATACCCAGGGCTCGGCAATAACGATTCGCCTCGGCGGTGCATTGCGGGTCGGGATGTATGTCAACGAGAGCGATCAGCACCAAGAGCTCCGCGGCCATTTCCCGTTGCTCCGGGCTATCGAGAGCGTCACTCAGTGACGCCGGATCCACCGGCTCAATGGATCCGCGATCCGCGACGCCGAGTATGAGGCGGGCCAGCCCGTCAATCACAGTATTTTGGGCCGCACTGGCCGAGTGGCCAGAAGCCGTCGCCACACCCTCCAGCGAACCAGCCAGGGCACGGGCCTGCGTCTGGGAGAACTCCGGAAGAATCATGCGGCTAATTGGAGAGCACATTGAGCTCGCTGTCAATCGACGCCTGACGTTAGTCCGGATGCGCCGTGATGCGCGGTAGTTCGAGACCGATCAGTAATAGTGGCGGTTCGGCCGGGATTCCCAGGCGTCGTAGGCACCTTTAGCCAAGTCAGGTCGGAACTGCTCGATGCGCATCGCCCGTTCGCTATAGGGCTTGGCCAAATCCTGGTACAGGAACTCCTCATCGAACCCGATACGACTGGTCGCGGCGAGGTCGTTGGCGAAATAGACGGCGTCGAGGCGCGCCCAGTAGATGGCTGTCATGCACATGGGGCACGGCTCCGCACTGAGGTAGATCTCGTGGCTCATCAGCATCTTTGCGCGCTGAGGCAGTACGCCCGGAGATCCCTCTGGCCGCGAACCAGACTCCAGCAGCAGTGACTCTTTGGCATGATCGTCGGAGAACGAAGGTTCCTCCGGAAGCATTGCGGCACAGGCTTTTCGGATCGCCTCCATCTCAGCGTGGGCGGTACTGTCCCCAGTCAGGAGGACGCGATTTTGGCCGCGGGCGACGATGTCGCCGTCTTTGGCGATCACCGCCCCGAAGGGCCCGCCCCAGCCGTTGTCAACAGATTCCTTCGCGAGTCGGCAGGCCTCGGCCATCAATTGTTCCGGTGTCACCCAGCACCACCTTTACGCGTTGCAAACCCGGTGTCCCCCGCGTTCACTCCCAGCAACCCACACACGCCGACGCGTCGGACGGTAACAGGGTCAAGGCTGTAAGAGGTTGGGGAACCACCCTGCGGGCTGCACTTCCGCTGCTAGAGAGTGCGCCCGAAGGGATTCGAACCCCTAACCTTCTGACATATTCGACCGTATCCCAGCGTCTATGTGGGTCCGGGAAGATGTTCTGCACCATTGCTATTCGACCGATTCATGATGTGGCAGTACAGGCCGTTCCGTACCGATCCACGGGCGTTTGTGTCGGGAAAGTGGCGGATTCAAGATGTCAAGGCGACTGCGCGTTAGGGCCAAACGGCTTTCTGCCGAACGGTTCGAGGATGGTCACGTTTGTCTGATCCCCGCCCTCGCACATTGTTCGACGCGGTCCTCCTAGGCAAGCGTGGGAAAACGCTTTTGCAGGCCCCACCCGATTAGCACCGCTCCGCCGGCAATCACGGCGATGAGGCCCACGAGTAGCAGCCAGGATGGGACGTGAGCGACCAGCCACCTAACTCATGGGCGATCGGCATGGGAATCCCCTCCATCGGACCAGGCCAGGCTAACAGTCTTGGGTGTTTGCCCGCCCGTACGCGAGGAACGGCATCACGGATCTGTCCTACCCCGTGATCACGCTCACGGTGTTGTCCGCGGAGTTGGCGACGTACACGACACCACTGGGGCTGACTACCACACCTATCGGGGCGGTGCCAACGGTGAGTGTCGCGACAACTGTGCCACTGGGGTTGATTACCGACACTGTTCCATCGTTGTAGTTCGTGACATAGACGTAGCCGGCGTTGGCGATGGCGTTGGGATTGCCGGGCCCTGCCACAGCCACCGCGGACGGCCCGCCGCCAACGCTAATGGTTCCGGTCACACTGCCGCCGGAGATCACCGACACCGTGCCGCTCCCGTTGTTGGCGACGTACACCTTGCCGGCGTTCGCACCGGTGCGACTAATCGCGATTCCTAGCGGATATGTGCCAACGGAGATGGTGTTCACCACGGTGAGGGAGGAGTTGATCACCGACACCGTGTTGTCGGCCCGGTTGGAGACGTACGCGGTGCCACCAGGGTCGACAAGAATCCCTCGGCCCTGGCTACCAACGGTGACGTTGCCGATGACCGTTCCCGATGTATTGAGGACTGTCACCTTGTTTCCGTTGTAGCTGGTGACGTAGACGTATCCGTTGACCGGGTTGATCGCCACTGCGAATGGCTGTGGGCTGGTAGCACTAACATCGGTGGCTGCCCCGCCAAGTAACTGCACCGTGCCACTGCTGAGGTTTGCGACGTAAGGGCCGGCGACGGTCAAGCCGATTCTGACGGTCGCTATGCCCTGCGGGTTGCTGCCAACGGGGGTAGTCGCGGCGATGCTGCCGTTGGAGACCGTACTCACAGTGTTGTTACCGGAATTGGTGACGTAGACGAGGTTGCCGGCAGTGGTGAGAAATACCGGGTTGTTGAAACCGGTGATGGTGGCAGTCACCGCAGGCGTATAGCCGGTCGCCTGACCCGTCCCTCCGGCGCCGCCGTTACCACCGGCGCCACCGGGTCCTCCAGAGATGCCATTGGGTGCCGTTCCGGCAGTGCCGGAACCACCTTGGGTGCCCGCACTGCCGCCGTTACCGCCGGTACCTCCGGTGCCACCAGCACCACCAGCGCCGCCGGCCGCGCCCGCGCCGGCAGAGCCGATGCCCGACGCGGTGCCGCCGTTACCACCGGTTCCACCTGCGCCGCCGTTGCCTGCGGTGCCGCCGTTACCTCCGCCCGACGTGCCCGAGCCGCCGTTTCCGCCGGTTCCACCCACACCGCCCAGGCCGCCGTTGCCAGCCGTGCCAATGATCGTCGATCCGCCGGCGCCGCCGGCACCACCGTTCCCACCGGTGGTTCCACTGCCTCCGGCGCCATTAGTGCCGCCAACACCCGCTGCGCCGGCACCACCGGCACCGCCGGCACCACCATTGCCGTAACTACCGCCATCACCACCGGTGCCGCCGGCACCACCCGCGGTACCCGCCGCCGCCCCGGCAGCGTCATAACCCGCGCCTCCCTTGCCGCCATTGCCGCCGGAAGTGACACTCGCGCCCGCTGCCCCGGCATTGCCGTTGGTGCCGCCGGTGCCGCCGGTGCCCTTCAGCCCGGCCGCACCCGCGCCACCTGCCGTGCCGGCATTGCCGCCCTTACCGCCCGCACCACCGGCGGGGGTGCCGGCACTACCGGCCGCACCGGCACCGCCATTGCCACCGGCAGCCGCGGCCCCACCGGTACCACCATTGCCGCCCTTGCCATTGGCACCCGAGGTACCCGCACCCAGGGCCACACCACCATTGCCGCCCGCGCCGGCAGCGCCACCCGCACCGCCGGTGCCGCCGTTACCGCCGGCCCCACCGGAAACACCCGCGATCGCCGAGACCGTGCCCGACCCGCCCGCACCGCCGGCACCACCATTGGCGCCGTTACCGCCCAAACCGCCGGCCCCACCGTTGCCGGAGACCGCGCCGCCCCGACCGCCGGCGCCACCGGCGCCGCCGGAGCCACCAGCGCTACCGGCAGTGCCCGAGACCCCCGTGCCACTGCCGCCGGCGGAACCCGCCGACCCGGCCGCGCCGGCACCGCCGGCACCACCGGCACCACCATTGCCGTAATTGCCGCCATCACCACCGGCACCACCGGCACCGCCATTGCCCGAAGAACTGTTGCCGACGAAGAGCGCCTTGACCAAAGTCGATGCCGTGATGGTGACGTAGCTGAGGCTGGAGGAAACAGGGTTGACCGCCACCTGGACCTGGCCAGTGCCGATCAGGATGCTGGCCAACCCACTGTTGTCGGCGGTGTTGATCACAGCGAGACCCGAGGAGTTCCTGGTGTTACTGGTGCTGACATACAGCCGGGCACCATCGGCGCTGACCGCCACGCTCGACACGGGGCCGATGCCTGGGTTGATGGTGCCGACGACGGTGTTGTAGGTGGCAAGGTGTGTCGGGTCGATATCGATCACCAACACCCCCGAAGCGCCGGAACCGACGTAGGCGATTTTGCCGTCGGGCGTGATCGCCAATCCCCTGTTGGTGCTTCCGTCGGTCGGTACCGAAATGACCGTGTTGTAGGTAGGACTGGCCGGGTTGCTGTCAATCACCGACAAGTCACCGTCGGCCACATACACGCGGGTGCCGTCTGGGGTAGCGGCCACCGAGTACGGGTACGGGGTCCCGTTCAATGCCAGCGTTGCGATGACATTTCCGTAGCCGGGACTGTTGGCGTCGACGTCGACCACGACGGCTTTGCCCGTTGTGGTGCCTTGGGTGGTCAGTTGGGCGGTCACGTAGAGGCGGGTCCCGTCAGGGGTGACCGCAATACTGTTGGGGTTGACGCCGGCACCAACTGAAATGGTTGAGATGACGGTGTTGTAGGCACCGCCACTGTTCGGATCGGAATTGATCACCGACACCGACGCCCCGCCTGCGTTGGCGACGTAAAGCCGTTTCCCGTCGGGGCTGAACGTCACCCCCGTCGGGTTGGAACCGACCGTGATGGGGTTACCGATCACCGCGTTCGTGGCAGTGTCGAGCACCCACACCGTGCCGCCATTGTTCGCGATGTAGGCGCGCGTGCCGTCAAGGCTGACCGCAACCCCCCTGGTTTGACCCGCAGTAGTGACGGTCGCGAGGACACTGGACACCAAGCCGCTGGCCGCGCCGGCACCACCGGCACCACCATTGCCGCCGGAGGTCACACTCGCGCCCGCAGCACCGGCATTACCGTTGGCACCGCCGATACCGCCGGTGCCCTTCAGCCCGGCCGCACCCGCACCACCGGCCGTGCCGGCATTACCGCCCTTGCCACCCGCACCACCGGCGGGCGTGGCGGCGCTGCCCGCCGCACCGGCAGCACCATTACCGCCCGCGGCCGCACCACCACCGGTGCCACCATTGCCGCCCGTGCCATTGGCACCCGAGGCACCCGAGCCCAGGGCCACACCACCATTGCCGCCGGCCCCGCCACCACCGCCTGCCCCACCGGTGCCGCCATTACCGCCCGCACCACCCGAGGCGCCCGCACTGGCCGCGACCGTGCCCGACCCACCCGCACCACCAAACCCACCCAAGCCACCGTTACCACCCAAGCCACCGGCACCACCATTACCGGAAACCGAGCCACCCTTACCGCCGGACCCACCCGCGCCACCGGTGCCACCCGCGGTACCCGAGGTACCCGAGACACCGGTTCCACTGCCCCCGGTGGTACCCGCCGACCCAGCCGCGCCGCTACCGCCAGCCCCACCGGCGCCACCGTTGCCGTAATTGCCGCCATCACCACCAGCGCCACCAGCGCCACCGGTGGTGCCCGCCGCAGCATTCGCCGCGTCATAGCCCGCACCACCCGTGCCGCCGTTGCCGCCGACGAAGAAGCTGCCGCCTGCGCCGCTGGCGCCGGTCGCGCCGCCACTGCCACCGGTGCCTTTGGCGCCGCCATTGCCGCCGGAACCCGCGGTGCCCGCGTTGCCACCCGCACCACCCTTGCCACCGTTGGGGGTGGCGGCATCCCCGGCAGCACCGGCACCACCGTTGCCGCCGGTTCCACTGTTGCCGCCGGAGCCGCCGGTCCCGCCGGAGCCATTGATACCCGCGCTCCCGACACCGCGAGCGATACCGGCATTACCGCCAGCACCGCCATTACCTCCGGTGATCCCGCTCATGCCACTGGTGCCCGCACCACCGGAGGCACCCGCTACCGCACCGGCAATGCCATCGGTGCCCGCTGTCCCACTCGCCCCGGTGCCACCCGCACCACCGGTGCCGCCATTACCGCCATTACCGGAAACCGCACCGCCCAGACCGCCCGCACCACCAACACCGCCGTTACCGCTGGTGGCACCATTACCGCCGGTGGCACCATTACCGCCCGCGCCACCAGCACCACCATTGCCGTAACTGCCGCCATCCCCACCAGCACCACCGGCGCCGCCGATAGTTCCGGCGGCAGCGCTCGCGGCGTTATAACCCGCACCACCCTTGCCTCCATTACCGCCAGCGAAGAAGCTGCCGCCTGCGCCACTGGCGCCGGTCGTGCCGCCGCTGCCACCGGTGCCTGCAGCACCACCAATGCCGCCGGTGCCGGCGGTGCCGGCGTTGCCGCCCGTGCCGCCGGCACCACCGTTGGGGGTGGCGGCGTTGCCGGCAGCACCAGCACCACCGTTGCCACCGGTTCCACCGTTGCCGCCGGTTCCGCCGGCCCCGCCGGCCCCGTTGAGACCCGCACTGCCGGCGCCGCGGGCGGTACCGGCATTACCGCCGGCCCCGCCATTGCCGCCGGTGATCCCGCTCGTACCACTTGTGCCCGCACCACCAGAGCCACCCGCTACCGCGGCGTCAGCGCCGTCGGTGCCCGCTGTTCCGTTGGTGCCAGTGCCGCCTGCCCCTCCGTTGCCGCCATCACCACCGTTACCGGAGACCGTCCCGCCCAGACCGCCGGCGCCACCGAGTCCGCCGTTACCGCCAGTGGCACCGCTACCGCCGACACCACCGGCGCCACCCTTGCCGTAATTGCCGCCATCACCACCGGTACCGCCGGCGCCGCCCGCAGTGCCCACCGCAGCGCCAGCAGCGTCATAACCGGCCCCGCCATTTCCACCGTTGCCGCCAGCAACGAAAGTGCCACTGCCACCGGCAGTTCCATCGACGCCGCCGGTGCCACCGCTGCCCTTGACCCCGCCGCTACCACCGACGCCGGCGGTTCCGGAGTTGCCGCCGGTACCGCCCTTACCGCCGCTGGGGGTACCAGCGTCACCGGTGGCGCCCGCGCCGCCGTTACCGCCTACTCCGCCGTTACCGCCGAACCCGCCACTACCACCGGAGCCGTTGATACCCGCGCTGCCGACGCCGCGGGCGATACCGGCGTTACCGCCGCGCCCGCCATTGCCACCGTTGCCGCCACTGGTTCCGCTGGTGCCACTGGAGCCAGCGGAACCGGGGGCTATCCCGTCCGTGCCGTCGATGCCGGTGCTGCCTTGGGCGCCGTTGCCGCCGTTACCGCCGGCAGCACCGTTGCCGCCGTTACCGGAGATCGCACCTCCGGCGCCGCCTGCTCCACCGTTACCACCGGCACCGCTCGAATTACCGCTGCCGCCGGCGCCACCGTTGCCGCCGTTGCCGTAGTTGCCGCCATCGCCACCATCACCGCCAGCACTACCGGCGCTCCCAGCCCCGCCGTTGCCGCCATTGCCGCCGGTGGTGATCACAGTCCCGCTGACACCGGTGGCACCGGAGGTTCCGCCGCGCCCACCGAGTCCCTGGACCCCGCCGCGTCCACCAACCCCCACGCTGCCGGCATTGCCGCCGTCACCACCGCGACCACCGCCGAACGCACCATTGCCGCCATTGCCGCCGGATCCGGGATTGCCGCCGCTGCCGCCGTTACCGCCGGAGCCGTTCACCCCGGCAAAACCGATCCCCAAGGCGGCGCCGGCGTTACCGCCACGACCGCCAACACCACCAGCACCGCCGGTGGAGCCATTGCCGCCGTTACCGCCACTGGCACCCGGAGCCGACCCGTCGACGCCGGCAGCACCCGTCACGCCGATACCGCCATTGCCGCCGCGACCGCCCGACCCGCCGGCCCCGCCGTTACCGGAGTTCGCACCACCTAGTCCGCCGACACCGCCGGCACCGCCGGCACCGCCGGCACCACCGTCACCGATCACCGCCGTGGACCCGCTACCACCGGCACCGCCGGCACCACCGCTGCCATCCGTGCCGGCATTACCGCCGTTGCCGCCATCACCACCCGCAGTACCCGGCGCCGCACCAGGATCAGACGCCGCGTCATAGCCCGCGCCGCCGGCACCACCGTCGGCGTGGAAAGTGACCGAACCACCGGTGGCCCCGTTGGCCCCATCGACGCCACCGCTACCGCCACT
>JBAXIA010000012.1:0-38723 GCA_037138615.1 Mycobacteriaceae bacterium
GGCGTCGAGCACATCATCGAGTGGTATCCGGCATTGCACGGCTTCGCCGTGGCAGACAACGCGCCCTATGACGAGGCGGCGGCCGAACGGCACTGGCAGGCGATGGCCGATTTCTTCGGTTCGACGCTGGGACGCTGACGTGGCACCCGAAGCAATGGTCACGCTGGCGGATATCGAGGCGGCCGCCGAACGATTGCGCGGCGTCGTCCGTGACCTGCCGCTGCACTCCGCGCGCTGGCTGTCGGATCTCGCCGGCGGCCCGGTGTACCTCGCGACAGAGAATCTCCAGCGGGCCGGGTCGTTCAAGATCCGCGGGGCCTACAACCGGCTGTCGCAACTGACTCCTGCGGAACGTGCGGCCGGCGTCGTTGCGGCATCCGCCGGCAACCACGCGCAGGGTGTTGCGCTCGCCGCGGGGATGCTCAACATTCACGCGACGATCTTCATGCCTCGCTCTGCCTCCATGCCGAAGGTCGTCGCCACCCAGGATTACGGCGCCGAGGTGAGGTTCGCCGGGTCCACGCTCGACGAGGCGATCGCCACAGCCAAGGAGTTCGCGGAGCACAGCGGCGCCCTGTTCATATCGCCCTTCGACCATGCGGACATTGTGGCCGGGCAGGGCACGTTGGGACTGGAGATCCTGGCGCAGCGCCCCGACGTCGCGACCGTTGTCGTCTGCACGGGCGGCGGCGGGCTCCTCGGCGGAGTGGCCCTTGCGATCAAGTCGCTGCGTCCAGACGTGCGCGTGATCGGCGCGCAGGCCGCCGGAGCTGCGGCCTACCCGCCTTCCCTGCAAGCCGGTCATCCGGTGCCGCTGGCCATCATGCGCACGATGGCGGACGGCATCGCCGTCGGGCGCCCCGGCGATATTCCGTTCGCGCTCGTGCAGCACTACGTCGATGACATTCGCGTCGTCTCCGAGGACTCCCTGGCGCGTGCCCAGCTCAAGCTCCTGGAGCGCTCCAAGCTCGTGGTGGAACCGGGCGGGGCCGCGGCGGTCGCGGCGATCATGGACGATCCGACGTCGTTTACCACCCCGGTCGTGGCGGTGCTCTCGGGTGGCAACGTCGACCCGCTTGTCATGATGCGGGTCATCCGGCACGGATTGACGGCCGGTGGCCGCTTCACTCAGCTCACGGTGTACATGCCGGACCGCCCCGGGTCCCTCGCCGGTCTGCTGGCTGAGATCGCGGCCCTTGATGCCAATGTTGTCGACGTATCCCACATGCGCACCAATCCCCGTCTGGCGGTCGACGAGGTCGAAATCACCATCGGCCTTGAAACACGGGGACCCGAGCATCGCGATCAGCTGCTTGCCCGACTCACCGATGACGGCTACCGGATCGTCTCCGCCGAGTAGTGCGGGCTAGGGCGCTGAGTCCGCTTCCGCTGCGCGTCTGCCGACGCTGCGCAACGCGCGCAGAATCCCGCGCCCGGCGTACAGACCAACAACGATGGACAGCGCGATCAAGACGATGAACATGACCAGCCAGTTGGTCCGGCTGTGCGGCACGTTCCACCAGACGATGGTGAACAACACCGCGCAGAGGAACAACACACTGTCGCGCCAGTTTCCTTTGTAGCTGGACGCAGCCTCGCGCAGTTCGCGGTTCTTCTCGGTGGTGACGATCAGGTCGCCGATACGCTGGTTGATGCTGGCTTCGAGGTCTGCCCGCAACACGGTGTTCTCCACCGGAATCATTCCGAGCAGTTCGAGATCGGATTTGATCATCCCGCGATAATCCGGGCCTTTGAGGTTGCCTGCCACCAGGCCCATGAGTGCGCCGCCGGCGATCGGCGCCGCTCCTAAGGCAATTTCTGCGATTCCGGGCATAGCTCCCTCACTTCATCACTGTGGCGGCCAGGGTGCCGCCTAATTCGTACGCCATCTGTCGCACGGCACCGTCGACCGCGCCGGTCACCTCGAGCACATCTGCTGCACGCACCAGGCCTAGCCCGCTCGTGATCCGGTCGACGGAAGATACCGCCCCCGCGGTGTCGCTGTTGCCGTGCACCCACAGACCGTGGGGCCGGTTGGCCACGTGATCCAGAACCGGGTAGTACACCGTGTCGAAGAAGTGTTTGAGTGCACCGGACATGTAGCCGAAGTTGGCGGGGGTGCCGAAGATGTAGCCGTCGGCGTCAAGCATGTCGACGATGGTGGCTGACAACGCGGGCCGGACCACCACGTCGACTCCACTGATCTCGGGGTCGCGAGTACCTGCGAGAACCGCCTCAAGAAGTTCACGGGTGGCCGGTGATGGTGTGTGGTGGACGATCAGCAGGGTGCTCACGGTTGCCCCTCCGTGATCTGAAGCGCGACAGCTTTACGCATCGTCTCCCTGGCACGTGAGCGATCGCCGGCGTAGTCATAGGCCCTCGCCAGTCGGTACCAGCGCCGCCAGTTGTCCGGGTCGGCGTCGAGTTCGGACCGCGTTGTCTGGAACAGCGCGTCGGCGGCATCGCGGGCGATTCGGCCCGACGGCAACCGCGGCAGGTCGCTGACGTCGAGTTCCATCCCGTCCTCGGCGGCCAATCGGGCCAGCCGCTGGTGCGCCAGTCCGGCTCGCAACGTCGCCACCGTGGCCCACGCCCCGATCACCGGCAGGATGAGTACGCCGATGCCGAGTGCGACAGCGGCGGGGGAACCGGAACGGATCAGGGCGACAGCGGTGCGGGTGAGCATCACGAAGTAGAAAATCAGCGCCAGGCAGAAGAATGCGATCAGCAGTTGGACGCGAAGTATCACAGGTCCAGCAGAGGCTCGAGACCCATGGTCAGCCCGGGCCGCTGCGTGATCTGCCGCACGGCGAGCAGCACACCGGGAACGAATGAGGTGCGGTCGAGACTGTCGTGACGGATGGTCAACGTCTCCCCCATGGTGCCGAACAACACCTCCTGGTGGGCCACCAGACCGGTGAGTCGTATCGAGTGCACGGGGATGCCGTCGACATCGGCTCCGCGTGCGCCGGGCAGGCCGGTGCTGGTGACATCGGGGTTGGGCGGCATACCTTTTCGTGCCTCGGCGATGAGTTGGGCGGTACGAGTCGCGGTGCCCGACGGCGCATCGGCCTTCTGCGGGTGGTGCAGTTCGATCACCTCAGCGGACTCGAAGTACGGCGCGGCCTTCTGCGCGAAGTACATTGACAGCACCGCGCCGATCGCGAAGTTCGGGGCGATCAACACTCCGGTCTTGGGACTGGCGGCCAGCCAGGTGCGGACCTGCTCGATTCGCGCGGCGGTGAAACCGGTTGTGCCGACGACGGCGTGGATACCGTTGTCGATGAGAAACTTCAGGTTGTCCATCACGACGTCGGGGTGGGTGAAGTCGATGACGACCTCGGTGCGGCTCCCGGTGAAGAGACTCAGCGGGTCACCGGCGTCGACTTCGGCACTTAACTCCAGGTCGGCAGCCTCGCGGACCGCGGCAGACATCGCCGCTCCCACCTTGCCCGCCGCACCCAGGACGCCGACTCGCATGGTGTGAGCGTAGTCGCCGGAATCTGTCAGACCCCGGCGATATTATTCGAACATGAGTTCGATTCTGCGTGAGTTGGATGCTCTCGATGCGGCGGTGGATGCGTTGGGGTCGGCCGACCTCGACGGCCTGAATCCCGATGAGCGCTTCCGCGTGCTCGAACGCATGGAGACCGCCCTTCGCCGGCAGGTCGCCGCCAGCCACGCGATCATTCATCGCCTGGAGCAGTTCGAAGGCTGTCCCCCGGTGCACATCGCACTCTCCGATGTGCTGCGGATCAGTCGTACCGAGGCTCGCCGGCGAATTCGCGATGCAGCGCAGTTAGCCCCTCGCAGCACGCTCATCGGGCAGCCGCTGCCTCCGGAGTTGCCGGCCACCGCCGCGGCATGGCATCGGGGAACCCTCGATCCCGAGCATCTCCGAACGATTCAAAAATTCATCCGAGAACTCCCCCACCACATTGCACCCGACGTGGTGGCGAATAGCGAGAGAATCATGGCTGAGCAGGCAGCCCTGCTTCGGCCCGACCAACTGGACAAAGTTGCCGAGCGGTTGGCCGTCCAGGTCAACCCCGACGGGGTTTTCTCCGACGCAGACCGCGCACGTAAGCGAGGCTTCACCTGGTGTGGCGGCCAGCATCCGGACGGTATGAGTACTGCGAAACTTATTGCTACGCCAGAGCTACGGTCGCTTTTCGAGAGTTGGATGGCCAAGTTCGCCGCGCCCGGGATGTGCAACCCGGATGACCAGAGTCCCTGTACCGGAGGCGAACCCGACGAAGCACGGGCTCAGCGTGATCCGCGCGGCCATGCCCAGCGCCAGCACGACGCGCTGGTGGCATTGGTGCGCGGTCAACTCGGCAATCCCGATCTCGGTAATCACCGTGGGCTTCCGGTCACCGTGATCGCCACCACCACCGTCCAGGATTTGCAGGCGCAGTCCGGTTATGCGGTGACGGCCGGCGGCACCCTGCTACCGATGTCCGATCTGATCCGGATGGCGAGTCACGCCTACCACTACCTCGCGGTGTTCGACGGTGACAGCGGACGTCCGTTGTATCTGGGGCGGTCCAAACGGATCGCCAGCGCCGATCAGCGAATTGTCCTGCACGCGTTGGCGCGGGGATGCAGCCATCCCGGCTGCGACGCTCCCGGCTACCGATGCGAAGTCCATCATGTCGACGAGTGGGCCAACGGCGGCCACACCGACATCGACCGACTGACCTTCGCATGTGCGGCACACCACAAACTGCTCGATCAGGGTTGGAAGACCCGCAAGTTGGCCAACGGTGACACCGAATGGATTCCGCCACCACAACTTCCACTTCTCGGCGGCACCAATAATTTCCACCACCCGGAGCGGCTGCTCGGCGAAGGAGCCTGAGCTACAGCGGCGCTCCCCCGCGCAGATGCTCGAAGATGAGTGAGGTCTGGGTTCCAGCCACGTCGGAGTCGGCGTTGAGGTTGTCGACCACGAATGACCGCAGATCGTCAGTATCGCGGGCGGCCACATGGATGAGGAAGTCGTCGGCGCCGGCCAGGAAGTAGACGTCGATCACCTGCGGCTTGCGCCGGATCTGCTGGACGAAGGTGCGGATCTTGCCACGGGCACCGGACTGCAGGCTCACTGCGACCATCGCCTGGAGTGGCAATCCGATGGCGGCAGGGTCGATTTCGGCGTGGAAACCCCTGATCACGCCGAGGTCCTGCAGTCGCCGCACTCGGCCGTGACACGTCGACGGCGCGATGCCGACGGCATCAGCCAACGCACTGTTGGACATCCGAGCATCGGCGTGCAGAAGCGTCAGCAGGCGGCGGTCGACCTCATCGAGATCGGCGGCCCGAATATCCTTCGATTCAGTCACGTGGCTGAGCGATTTTTTCGACTTTTGTTCGGCCATATCAGCACTTTAACGAATCTTCATCTAGAGGATTGCCATCGACTCGAAATTTCTTCACACTTATGGCCAGATATCCGCGATCAAGGAGAACCCGTGCGCGTCGGCATCCCGACTGAGATCAAGAACAACGAGTACCGCGTTGCCATAACGCCGGCCGGTGTCGCCGAACTGGTGCACCGCGGCCACGAGGTGATAATCCAGTCCGGGGCCGGCGAGGGGTCGGCCATCCATGACTCGGACTTCACCGCAGCCGGCGCGCACCTCGTCAACACCGCCGACGAGGTATGGGGCCAGGCCGACCTGCTGCTGAAGGTCAAGGAGCCCATCGAGCCGGAGTACAGCCGGATGCGCGAGGGCCAGGTCCTATTCACCTACCTGCATCTGGCGGCGTCTCGTCCGTGTACTGACGCACTGCTGGCCTCGGGCACCACGTCGATCGCCTATGAGACCGTGCAGACCGCCGACGGTGCACTTCCGCTTCTGGCCCCGATGAGCGAGGTCGCCGGTCGGCTCTCGGCCCACGTTGGCGCCTACCACCTGATGCGCACCCAGGGCGGCCGCGGCGTGCTCATGGGCGGGGTTCCCGGCGTGGCACCGGCGGTGGTCGTGGTGATCGGCGGCGGCATGGCCGGCGATAACGCCGCCGCCGTCGCCTGGGGTATGGGCGCACACGTCACCGTGTTCGACCTCAACATCAACGCACTACGCAAGATCGATGCCGAGTATGGCGGCGCCATCGAGACTCGCTACTCCTCGCGGCTGGAACTGGAGAGCGCTGTCAAGCAGGCCGATCTGGTCATCGGCGCGGTTCTGGTCCCTGGCGCCAAGGCGCCCAAGCTGGTCACTAATAAGACTGTGGCGCAGATGAAGCCGGGTTCGGTGCTGGTCGACATCGCGATCGACCAGGGTGGTTGCTTCGAGGACTCCAAACCCACCACACACGACGAACCGACGTTCAAGGTCCACGACTCGGTGTTCTACTGCGTGGCCAACATGCCGGGCGCGGTGCCGCGCACATCAACCTTCGCGCTGACCAATGCCACCATGCCCTACGTACTCACGCTCGCCGACAAGGGTTGGCGGGATGCGTGCAAGGCTGATCCGGCTCTGGCCAAGGGCCTGTCGACGCATGAGGGCAAGCTGCTCAACGAGCATGTCGGTGAGGCTCTGCACCTACCGGACGCCAGCCCGGAGAGCGTGTTGGGCTGAATCAGCCTGCAATTGCCCGAAGCGATTGCGGCAGTGAGCGTTTGGAGCGGTGCGGACCCAGCACGGCGGCGCCGAAGTGTCCGGACAGCACCTTGTGAGCCACCGCGTTGACCTCGTCGACGGTGACGGCCTCGATACGCTGCAGCGTCTCCGCGATGGTGCGGTACTCGCCGTAATTCAGTTCACTGCGGCCGAGTCGGTTCATCCGGGATGCCGAATCCTCCAGTCCCAGCACCAGCGCGCCACGCAGCGACCCCTTGGCGATCCGGCACTCGGATTCGGTGATGCCGTCACGGGCCACCGTCTCGAGCACCTCGGTGGTCAGTCGCACCACCTCGTCGAATCGTTCCGGCAGGCAGCCGGCGTAGACCGAGAAGGCTCCGCAGTCGGAGAACGTGTCGATGGTCGAATACACCGAGTAGGCCAGACCGCGGGTCTCGCGGATCTCTTGGAACAACCGCGAACTCAAGCCACCGCCGAGGGCTCCGTTGAGCACCGATAGCGCCCATCGGTGTTCCCAGCTTCGGCCGGGGATCCGAACACCGAGGCTCATATGGGTCTGCTCGGAGTCACGGTTGATCAGCACCAGTCCGGGACGACCGGGAAGCCGACCCGCCCCGGAGCGCGGCGGCACCGGCGTGCGCCCCTTGGTCAGCCGGGCACCGAAATGCCGTCGCACCAGAGCAACGACGTGGTCGTGGTCGATATTGCCGGCTACCGCCACCACCATCCGCTCCGGGATGTAGCGCCGAAGGTGGAAGGACTGCAGCTGATTTCGCGTCATCGATGACACCGAGTCGATGCTGCCGATCACCGGCCGACCCAGCGGATGGTCACCGAACATCGCCGACAGGAACACCTCGCCCAGGGTGTCCTCGGGGTCGTCATCGCGCATGGCGATCTCTTCGAGCACAACATCACGCTCAACCGCGACATCGCCTGCGGCACAGACACCGTTGAGCACAACATCGGCAACCAGATCGACGGCCAGCTCGAGATCCTCATCGAGCACGTGCGCGTAGTAGCAGGTGTGTTCCTTGGCGGTGAACGCGTTCAGTTCACCGCCCACGGCATCGACCGCCTGGGCGATCTCCACCGAAGTGCGTGTCGGGGTGGCCTTGAACAGCAGGTGCTCAAGGAAGTGGGCGGCACCGGCGACGGTAGGGCCCTCGTCGCGCGAACCGACGTTGACCCAGACCCCGACGGAAGCCGACCGCACCGACGGTACGAACTCGGTGACCACCCGGAGACCGCCCGGCAGGACGGTTCGACGCATCGCTGACAGTTCCGGGGCCGACGCAGGAGTGCGCGGGCCCCGGAAACCTACCGGCTTAGCTACTGACGGTCGCGGCATCGACTGGCGCGGAAGCGCCCTCCCCTGCAGTGTCCTCGTCAACGGGAACCAGTGAAATCTTGCCGCGGTTGTCGATATCGGCGATCTCGACCCGCAGCTTGTCACCGAGCTTGACGACGTCCTCGACCTTGGAGACCCGCTTGCCCCGGCCCAGTTTTGAGATGTGGACCAGGCCGTCACGGCCGGGCAGCAGCGAGACGAACGCACCGAAGTCGGTGGTCTTGACGACGGTTCCGAGGAACCGCTCGCCAACCTTCGGCAACTGCGGGTTGGCGATCGCGTTGATCATGTCGATCGCCGCCTGAGCCGACGCGCCGTCGGTGGCACCGACGAACACGGTGCCGTCGTCCTCGATCGAGATGGAGGCACCGGTCTGCTCGGTGATCGAGTTGATCATCTTGCCCTTGGGCCCGATGACCTCACCGATCTTGTCGACCGGCACCTTGATGGCCGTGACGCGCGGGGCGTACGGGCTCATCTCGTCAGGCGCGTCGATAGCCTCGGCCATCACGTCCAGGATCACCAGTCGGGCATCCTTGGCCTGCGCCAGCGCCCCGGCCAGCACATGCGACGGGATGCCGTCGAGTTTGGTGTCCAACTGCAGGGCGGTGACGAACTCCTTGGTGCCGGCGACCTTGAAGTCCATATCGCCGAACGCGTCCTCGGCGCCGAGGATGTCGGTGAGAGCGACGTAACGCGTCTCGCCGTTCACCTCATCGGACACCAGACCCATCGCGATACCGGCGACCGGAGCCTTGAGCGGCACTCCGGCGTTCAGCAGCGACAGCGTCGACGCACATACCGACCCCATCGAGGTCGAACCGTTGGACCCTAATGCCTCCGAGACCTGGCGGATGGCGTACGGGAACTCTTCGATACTGGGCAGTACCGGCATCAGGGCGCGCTCAGCGAGTGCACCGTGGCCGATCTCGCGCCGCTTGGGCGAGCCCACCCGGCCGGTCTCACCGGTCGAATACGGCGGGAAGTTGTAGTGGTGCATGTACCGCTTGGACTTCTCCGGTCCCAGCGAGTCGATCTGCTGGGCCATCTTGACCATGTCCAGTGTGGTGACGCCCATGATCTGGGTCTCGCCACGCTCGAACAGTGCACTGCCGTGCGCACGCGGGATGATGGCCACCTCGGCACTGAGCGCCCGGATATCGGTGATACCGCGGCCATCGATGCGGAAGTGGTCGGTCAGGATGCGCTGACGCACAAGCTTTTTCGTCAGCGAGCGGAATGCCGCGCCGATCTCCTTCTCGCGCCCGGCGAAGTTATCGCCGAGCCGGTTGAGCACCTCGCCCTTGATCTGCTCGGTGCGCTCGTCACGCTCCTGCTTACCGGCGATGGTGAGCGCCTGCGACAGCGAGTCGCCCGCCACGTCGACCACAGCCGCGTAGGCGTCGTCAGCGTAGTCCGGGAACACCGGGTAGTCGGCGGTCTCCTTGGCGGCCCGGCTGGCCAGATCGCGTTGCGCCGCGCAGAGGGCTGCGATGAACGGCTTGGCCGCTTCCAACCCCTCGGCGACGATGCTCTCAGTGGGCGCGGTGGCGCCGGCGGCGATGAGTTCGATGACGTGATCGGTTGCCTCGGCCTCGACCATCATGATCGCGACGTCACCGTCGTGAACGACACGGCCGGCGACGACCATGTCGAACACCGCGTCCTTGAGTTGCTCGACGGTCGGGAACGCCACCCACTGGTTCTTGATCAGCGCCACCCGCACGCCACCGACCGGACCGGAGAACGGCAGGCCGGAGATCTGGGTGGAGGCCGATGCGGCGTTGATTGCCAGCACGTCGTAGAGATCGTTGGGATCGAGGCTGAGGATCGTCACCACGACCTGGATCTCATTGCGTAGGCCGGAGACGAACGACGGGCGCAGCGGCCGGTCGATCAGACGACAGGTGAGGATGGCGTCGGTGGACGGCCGGCCCTCGCGGCGGAAGAACGAACCGGGGATGCGGCCCGCGGCATACATCCGCTCCTCGACGTCGATGGTGAGCGGGAAGAAGTCGAAGTGCTCTTTGGGGGTCTTGCCGGCGGTGGTCGCCGACAGCAGCATGGTTTCGTCGTCGAGGTAGGCGACGACAGCGCCGGCGGCCTGTTGGGCCAGCCGACCGGTCTCGAATCGGATGGTGCGGGTGCCGAAGCTCCCGTTGTCGATGGTGGCGGTTGCTTCGAACACGCCTTCGTCGATTTCTGCGACAGACATAGAGGTCCGTACAGCCTTTCTGGGGATTCACTGTTCAGATGTTTCGCGTCGCCACAGCGAACTCGGGCATGCCGAGATCGCTAGGAAATCCCCTGGATACGGCTACGGCCGTCGATCGAAGCGGCCGGGGTGTGAACACAAGCCCGGCAGCCACTACCGAAGACCGCCCGATCAGGGAGTCTCGCTAGGGAGACGCTGGAACGCCACGCGCTGAAGTGCGCGCACCGCACCGGGTGTTCGAGCCGGTAAACGGCCCATAACGCTGCCCATGTTACACGGCGGGTATCCGCCGGAAGTAATCGCTCAGCGACGCAGACCGAGGCGCTCGATCAGCGAGCGGTAGCGCTCGACGTCGACCTGGGCGACGTACTTGAGCAGCCGACGGCGCCGGCCGACGAGCAGCAGCAACCCGCGCCGGGAGTGGTGGTCGTGCTTGTGGGTCTTGAGGTGCTCGGTGAGGTCAGAGATGCGCTTGGTCAGCATCGCGACCTGGGCCTCCGGCGAACCGGTATCGGTCTCATGCAGGCCGTATGCGCCCAGGATTTCTTTTTTCTGCTCGGTAGTCAACGCCACGAGACAACTCCATCATTTTCAGTCCGCGAAGAATGAGAATCGTGAGCCACCGCGAACCGCAGCACCACTTCGGGCGAGTCTAGCAGCGGTGATGCCCGCATTCCGAATCGGAGAGATCAGCGTGCGGCGTCCAGGATGGCCCGGGCCTTGCCGGTATCGCGGCCCATCGCCTCGATCAGGTCATCGACCGAGGAGAACTTCTTCTGACCGCGGATTCGGGCCACGAAGTCGACCGCGACATGCTGTCCGTACAGGTCAGCCGAGGTGTCGAGAACGAACGCCTCCACCGTGCGGGTGCGCCCGGAGAACGTCGGGTTGGTGCCCACCGACACCGCCGCCAGGTATCGCTCGCCGGGCACCACCGACCCGGTTCCGGGTCCGCGCCCAAGCACGGTGAACCAGGCCGCGTAGACCCCGTCAGCAGGGATCGCGGAGTGCATCGGCGGGGCGACATTGGCGGTCGGGAAACCCAGTCCCTTGCCGCGTCCGTCGCCACGCACCACCACACCCTCGACTCGGTGCGGGCGGCCGAGCGCCTCAGTGGCGGCCACCACATCGCCGGCGTCGACGCAGGCCCGCACATAGGTAGACGAGAAGGTGACGGTCTCGCTCAAGTGGTGCTCGGCGACCAGGGACACCGCGTCCACCGCAAATCCCAGCCGATCACCAGACTTTCGGAGGGTGTCGACGGTTCCGGCGGCCTTCTTGCCGAAGGTGAAGTTCTCCCCCACCACGACCTCCACCACGTGCAGGCGCTCGACGAGCAGTTCGTGGATATAGCGGTCCGGGGTGAGCTTCATGAAGTCGGCCGTGAACGGCATCACCAGGAAGACGTCGACGCCGAGTTCCTCAACCAGCTCGGCGCGGCGCGCCAAAGTGGTCAATTGCGCGGGGTGGCTACCGGGGAAGACGACCTCCATCGGGTGCGGGTCGAAGGTCATCAGAACCGTCGGCACGCTGCGCGCCCGGCCCGCCTTGACCGCTCGGGCGATGATCTCGGCATGCCCGCGGTGCACGCCGTCGAACACCCCGATTGTCAGCACACAGCGGCCCCAATCCGACGGGATCTCGCCCTGACCGCGCCAACGCTCCACGGGTACAAGACTACGACGCAGCCCGGCTGCCGAATCCAACGATCCGGTGACGATTGGCTAAAGCGTCGCCGGGCGGATCACCACAACGGACCGGGTCTTGGGGCCCCGGTCCGCCAGGAGGGCCAGCACCCGACCATCGGGATCGGTCGCGGCATAGATACCCTCGATACCCGCCGCCGGGAGCGGGCGCCCATGGCCGGCATCCTCGGCTTCAGCGGCGGTGATGTCACGGCGCGGGAACCCCAGCAGGCAGGCCTCATCGAGGGAGTAGCTCAGGCTGGGCTGCTCGGCGAGCTCGTCGAGGGTGCGGGCCTGGTCGAGTCCGTACCCACCGACCCGGGTGCGCCGCAGCGCGGTCAGGTGCCCGCCGACGCCGGGTCCCTCCCGCCCTCCTACCCGAAGCTGATCGCCGAGATCCCGCGCCAGTGCACGGATATAGGTGCCCGACGAGCAGTCCACCTCGACATCGACATCCATGAAGGATCCCGTGCGCCTGATCGCCACGACGTCGAAGCGGTCGATCTGCACCGTGCGCGCAGCCAGTTCAACCTGCTGTCCATCGCGGACGAGTTGATAGGCCCGCTTGCCGCCGACCTTAATCGCACTGACTGCCGACGGACGTTGGGAGATCTCGCCACGCAGCAGCGCGATACCGGCGATGATCGCGTCGTCGGTGACCTCGGTGGCCGAGATATCCTGAACCACATCGCCTTCGGCGTCATCGGTGGTGGTGGTCCGGCCAAGTCGGATGGTGGCCGCATACGACTTCGACGTCGCGGTGAGTAGGCCGAGAATCTTGGTGGCACGTTCGATGCCGATCACCAGGACGCCGGTGGCCATCGGGTCCAGGGTGCCGGCGTGACCGACCTTGCGGGTGCCGAAGATGCGCCGGCATCGCGACACCACGTCATGACTTGTCATACCGGCCGGTTTGTCGACGACCACAAGTCCGGGATGTGGAGCAGCAGCAGTCACAGCACGATCGCCGTGAGCGCCAGCCCGCCGGCCACCGACCACCGGCCGGCCAGTTCAGTCAGTGGCGAACCGGAACGTGCCGCGGGGTCGATGAGAATCCGGGAGACGAACTCACCCGCCGTCCCCACCGAATCGACGGTGAACGTGATGTGGGCGTCCTCGAAGCCGAGCCAACGCTGTGTCAGCGGGAACCACACCTTGTAGGTCGCTTCCTTGGCGCAGAACAGGATTCGGTCCCAGTGCAGGTCATCGGGCAGCGCCGCGATCTCAGTGCGCTCGATCGGCAGGCTGACGGCATCGAGCACACCCTTCGGCAACACGTCATG
Source organism: Mycobacteriaceae bacterium (assembly GCA_037138615.1). Classification (GTDB taxonomy): domain Bacteria; phylum Actinomycetota; class Actinomycetes; order Mycobacteriales; family Mycobacteriaceae; genus Mycobacterium. The sequence goes on from JBAXIA010000012.1 coordinate 13,125, forward strand.
CGGCTCGGCGTCGATGCCCACTGAACGCACCGCAGCACTACGGCCCACCACCGCCGCGCGGTAGCCCTCGCAGTGGGTGAGGCTGCCCACTACGCCAACGGGCCAGTGCGGCTCACCCTTCTCCCCCTTGAGGATCGGCGACGCTGGTACTCCGAGTTGTTGCATGGCCACCCGGGCGCAGTGCCGAACGGTGACGAACTCGTTGCGCCGCTTGGCAACCGATCGTGCGATCAGCGGCTCTTCCTCCGGCAGGGCGGCCAGATGCGGCGGATCGTCATACATCTCCGCGTAAACCAGATCGGCGACGTCGGGAAGCACCGCCCGCATGAACTCACTCATCCGCGTCGGCTGCGCAGCCGCTCCTGGAATTTCGCGGACTCCGCGCGCATCTCCGGGGTGATCATGAAGTGGCCGCCGAAATCGTTGAGGTAGCCGGGGGCGTACTCCGGGTCGGGTAACACCTGCCGCATCCACCGGTAGGGCTTGCGCCGCCGCCACTCTCGCGGGTAGCCCACCGAGACCTCCTCGAACCGGACCCCGTCGTACCACGTCGTGCGCGGGATATGGAGGTGCCCGTACACCGCGCAGAGTGCGTTGTAGCGGGTGTGCCAGTCGGCGGTCTCAGTCGTGCCGCACCACAGCGCGAACTCCGGGTAGAACAGCACATCACACGGTTCACGGCGCAGCGGGAAGTGGTTCACCAGGACTGTCGGGGTCATCCAGTCCAGTTCGTCGAGCCGGGCCCGGGTGTATTTCAGACGATCTCGGCACCACGCGTCGCGGGTGGCATAGGGCTCACTGGACAGCAGGAACTCGTCTGTCGCGACGACGCTGCGCTCCCGGGCAATCGCCAGGCCCTCAGCCTTGGTGGTCGCCCCCTCCGGCAGGAACGTGTAGTCGTAGAGCAAAAACATCGGCACGACGGTCGCCGGACCACCGGCCTCGGTCCACACCGGATACGGGTGCTCGGGCGTCAGCACTCCCATCTCGTCGCACATCTCGACCAGGTAGTCGTAGCGCGCCCGGCCGAACACCTGGGCCGGGTCCTTACCGGTGGTCCACAACTCATGGTTGCCCGGCACCCAGATGACCTTCGCGAACCGTCGGCGCAGCAGATCCAGCGACCAGCGGATGTCATCGGTGCGTTCGGCGACGTCACCGGCGACGATCAGCCAGTCCTCCGGGTTCGCCGGGTACAGCGATTCGGTAACCGGCTTGTTGCCGGTATGACCCGTATGCAGATCACTGACCGCCCAGAGCGTGGCTCCCACAACGCGTCAGCCTACTGGCGGGCAACTGGGCAACGGGACGGCTGCATAGTCTGAGCGGCGTGGCGAGCACCCGGTTGATCGATCGCGCCGCCAGTCGCGTACTCCGACTCCCGGCCCCGACGACCGGTTACGTGGTGCACCGCGGCCTGCGGGTGCCCATGCGCGACGGCGTCAACCTGATCGCCGACCACTATGCGCCGGCCACCGCGCAGCCGCTGGGCACGATCCTGGTGCGCGGGCCATACGGCCGGGCATTCCCCTTCTCGATCATCTACGCACAGATCTACGCCGCCCGCGGCTACCACGTGGTGTTCCAGAGTGTTCGCGGCACCTTCGGATCCGGTGGACAGTTCGAGCCGATGGTCAACGAGGCTGCCGATGCTGCCGACACCGTCGTGTGGTTGCGCACACAACCGTGGTTCACCGGAACCTTCGCCACCATCGGACTGTCCTACCTCGGTTACACACAGTGGGCACTGATGTCGGATCCGCCACCGGAACTGGCCGCCGCCGTCATCGCCGTCGGGCCGCACGACCTCCACGAATCATCCTGGGGTACCGGTTCTTTCGCCCTCGCTGACCTCTTGGGCTGGTCAGATATGGTCGCCCATCAGGAGGCACATCCAGCGCGGCGAATCGCCTTCCAGTTCCGGGCGGCACGCCGTCTTGCCGGGGCGGTACACGGCGTTCCGTTGGGTAGCGCCGCGCGAACACTGCTGGGGGGGTCGGGGTGGTTCGAGTCCTGGGTCGAGCGTCCCGAGGCCCACGACCCGTTCTGGGGCGGCCTACGCATGACATCCGCGTTGGAACGCGCCGCGGTCCCAGTGCTGCTATTGAGCGGGTGGCAGGACATCTTCCTCAACCAGACCCTCGCCCAGTACCGGCAACTGCGCGACCGCGGCGCGGACGTGGCGATGACGATCGGGCCCTGGACACACGACCAGATGGTGACCGCCGCGGCCGGTACGACGGCCGCCGAGACACTTGACTGGTTAGGCACCCACCTGGCCCGAAAATCCGTTACGACGCGACCTGCTCCGGTGCGGGTGTACGTGACCGGCCGCACTCGGGGCGGCTGGGTGGATCTCCCCGACTGGCCACCCACGACCGCCGCAAAGGTCCTCTACCTGCAGCCCGGCGGACGGCTGGAGCCCACCGCACCGCGTTCCGGAACGTCGACGTTCCGCTACAACCCGGCCGATCCGACCCCCACGGTGGGCGGCCGTCTGCTGGCCCGGCCGTCGGGCTACTCCGACGACACCGACCTGGCTCGCCGCCCGGATGTCCTGAGTTTCACCGGCGCACCACTGGGCGCCGCGATGTGCGTGTGCGGAAGTCCGGTCATCGAACTGGCCTACCGGACCGACAACAATCACTTCGATGTATTCGTCCGGGTCAGTGAGGTCGATGCGCGCGGACGTTCGCGCAATGTCAGCGACGGGTACCGAAGGTTCAGCACAGTTCCGGACGAACCGATCCGCATCGAGCTTGATCCGATCGCGCACCGCTTCAGCGCCGGGTCACGCATCAGGGTGCTGATCGCCGGTGGCTGTCATCCCCGCTTCGCACGCAATCTGGGCACCGGCGAGTCGGTGCTGAACGGCCGGCGGATGGTCGGGTCAAGTCACACCGTGCGACACGGCGAATCCTCGACGCTGACTCTTCCGGTCGGAGAACCAAAGTAGGGGTTACTGCTTGGTGCCGCAGCCTTGATCGGTCGACGTCCACCCCATGCACGGCACCTGCCCCATCGGGTCGGGCATCATGATCGGCGGTGGCGGCGGCTGAAACGGCACCGTCGAGGTCTCGGTCAGCGGTGCGGCCGGAATGTTTCCAGGATCGGATTCGGTTGTGTAGCCGGCGGCGACGGAGACCGCGATCGCAGAAAACACCACGGCGGCCATAGCGGCGACCGGAAACAACCACCTGGGGTCGATCAGCATTCGATTCGCCATGGCGTCAGCCTCCCCGTCGGTGCACTTCGACACCAGGGTCTTTCGGCTCTGAACGGCACCGATACGGTGTCGCCATGGCATCAGACATCTCGGCAGACATCCTGCTCATCGACACAAGCGACCGCGTGCGGACTCTGACGCTCAACCGGCCGGAATCACGCAATGCGCTGTCGAGTGCGCTGCGCAAGCAGTTCTTTGCCGCCCTGCGCGACGCCGAGGCCGACGACGGCGTGGACGTGGTGATCTTCACCGGGGCCGATCCGGTGTTCTGCGCGGGCCTGGATCTTAAGGAACTCGGCGACACCACTGAGTTGCCCGACATCTCGCCGAAGTGGCCGCCCATGAGTAAACCGGTGATCGGGGCCGTTAACGGTGCTGCGGTGACGGGTGGGCTGGAGCTGGCCCTGTACTGCGACATCCTGATCGCCTCCGAGCGGGCCCGCTTCGCCGATACCCACGCCCGGGTGGGGCTGTTGCCCACCTGGGGCCTGAGCGTGCGGCTGCCGCAGAAGGTCGGTATCGGGATGGCGCGACGGATGAGCATGACGGGCGACTACCTGTCGGCGGCGGATGCGCTGCGGGCCGGTCTGGTCACCGAGGTGGTTGCGCACGAGCAGTTGATGCCGACGGCGCGCGCAATCGCCGCTTCGATCGTCGGCAACAACCAGAAGGCGGTGCGCGCGCTACTGGACTCCTATCACCGCATCGACACCGCCGACACCAGTACCGGATTGTGGATGGAAGCCGAATCGGCGCAAGCCTGGATGCGCATCGCCACGGGCGACGATATCGCCGCCAGCCGCGCGTCCGTGATGGACCGCGGCCGGGCGCAGGCCCGGCTATCGGATTGAGCCGGGCGCAGGCCCGGCTATCGGATTGAGCCGGGCGCAGGCCCGGCTATCGGATTGAGCCGGGCGCAGGTTAACTAAGCCGGCACGGGAGCCTTCGCGGCAGCGTTACGCTCGTCGACCATCGAGTTCTCGTCGAACGGGTCACGGCCGCTGAGCACCGCATCGACTTTGGTCATGTCGACGGTCCGGGTCCACGTTCCGACCAGCAGTGTGGCGACGGCGTTACCGGAGAAGTTGGTCACCGCGCGGGCCTCGGACATGAACCGGTCGATCCCGACGATCAGGCCGATACCCTCGACCAACTCGGGACGGTGCGCCTGCAGGCCGCCGGCGAGTGTTGCCAGCCCAGCACCGCTGACACCCGCGGCGCCTTTGGAAGCCACGATCATAAACACCAGCAGACTGATCTGCGCGCTGACCGACAGCGGACTACCCATAGCGTCGGCAATGAACAGCGACGCCATGGTGAGGTAGATCGCGGTGCCGTCGAGGTTGAACGAATACCCTGTCGGCACCACCACTCCCACCGTGGCCTGCTGCACCCCGAGGTGCTCCATCTTGGCTATCAGGCGAGGTAGCGCAGACTCCGAAGAGGCCGTGGCAAAGATCAGCAGATACTCACGGGCAAGGTAGCGAACCAGCTTGAAGATCGACACTCCCGAGACGACCCGCAGCAACAAGCCGAGCACGCCGAACACAAACAGCACACAGGTGACGTAGAAGCCGAGCATCAGGATCAGCAGCTGCGTGATCCCGCTCCAGCCGGTCTGAGCGACCAGGTTGGCGATCGCGCCGAACGCACCGATCGGAGCCAGCCACAGAACCATCGACAAGATCTTGAACACCAGACGCTGAAGGTGCTCGATAGCGTGCAGAATTGGCTCGCCCGCGCGTCCCAGTGCCTGGATCGCAAAGCCAACGAGCAGTGCGACGAACAGCGCCTGCAGGATGTTTCCGGCTGTCAGCGCCGAGAACAAGGTGGACGGGATGATGGAGCGGATGAATTCGATCACCCCGCCGGAGCCCTGGGTCTTGCCGGCCAGCTCGGCGCCCTTTGTGGCTGTCGCAGTCGAGAGCTTCAGCCCGTCACCGGGGTGCAGCAGATTTCCGACCACAAGGCCGATGCTCAGGGCAATGGTGGACATCATCATGAAGTAGCCGAAGGCCAAGCCGCCGATCTTTCCGACGGTGGCGGCTTTGCGGACCGAACCGACACCGATCACGATCGTGCAGAAGATCACCGGCGTGATCATCATTTTGATCAGGTCGACAAACATGGTGCCAAGCACGCCGACGGATCGGCCGACCCCGGGGAGAGCGAGTCCGACGATCACGCCAACCACGACCGCGACGATCACAGCGACGTACAGCCAGTGGGTGCGATCGCGCCGCGTCTTCAGGGCGGACGTACTGCCATCCAGTGGACTGGTCATGGTCGGATTCCCTTCACTGCGAGACGATCAGTTGGTCATAGAATCCGCGAGATCCGCCGGGCACGGGCGCGATTGGAGGATTCGCGCCGGGGTGGAGCACGCCACTAGCCCGCCCCAGACACCTTCCAACGCCCCGAAGTGACCCGCCAGATACCGAGGATCAAACGCAATCCGACGAAGGCGGTCAGGCCCGACCAGATGCCGGCCAGTCCCCAGCCGAAGACCAGTGACAGCCATGTCAACGGCAGGAATCCAAGCAGCGCTCCCACCAACGTGGCATTGCGCATGAACGTGGCGTCACCGGCACCCAGCAGCACGCCGTCGAGTGCGAACAGCACCCCGGCGGCGGGCAGCTGGGCGACCAGGAACCACCACGGCACGCCGATCGCGGCCAGCACGGCGCGGTCACTGGTGAACAGCGAGGGGAACACTGACGCCCCCAGGGCCAGCACCGCCGCGAGACCAACGGCGGTGATCGCGGAGAACTTCGTCACTCGCCACGCAACCTGGGTGGCGTAGCGGGTATCACCGCCGCCCAGTGCGGCACCCACTAGCGACTGGGCCGCGATGGCCAGCGAGTCCAGTACCAACGCAAGGAAACTCCACAACTGCAGCACGACCTGATGCGCCGCCAGTGCCGCCGCGCCGAACCGGGCTGCCACCGCCGCTGCCGAGACGAAGCAGGCCTGGAAAACCATGGTGCGCAACACCAGATCGCGCCCCATCACGAGTTGGGCACGCAGCACCGGGACGTCCAGACGCAATGGCACTCGCTCCGACAGCAGAGCCCGGCAGAACAGCAACCCCGCCAGCCACTGGCCCACCAGATTGGCCACCGCCGATCCGACCAGACCCCAGCGCGGCAGGCCAAGCCAGCCGTAGACCAGCAGGGGGCACAGTACCGCCGAGACAGCGAAGCCGATCAGCACGTAGCGCAGTGGTCGCACGGTGTCTTGGATACCGCGCATCCAGCCGTTGCCCGCCAGCGAGATCAGGATCGCGGGCACGGCAAGGATTGCGATCCGCAGCCACGGCAACGCGGTGGCGGCGATCTGCGTACCGCCGCCGGGCCCGGCGATCACCGAGACCACCGGAACCGCGGCCAGTTGCACCACGACCACCACCGCAAGTCCGAGCCCGATCGCCAGCCAGGTCGCCTGTACGCCTTCGGCGACGGCGGACTTGCGATCACCGACGCCGTAGAAGCGGGCCGATCGTGCCGTCGTGGCGGTGGACAGAAACGTCAGTTGCGAGCCCACCAGCGACACGATCAGACCGCCGATCGCCAAACCCGCAAGACTCAGCGCACCAAGACGGCCGACGACGGCGATGTCGAACAGCAGATAGATCGGCTCGGCAGCCAATACGCCCAGTGCAGGAAATGCCAGCGCGGCGATCCGCCGTTCCAGAGACGGCTCGCGCGCGCTCGCCTCAGCCAAGTGCGGCGGTGAGCGCCGTCACCACATCCTCGATCGGACCGGTCGCCGAGTAGCCGGCGGCCAGGGTATGCCCCCCGCCACCGAAGCTGGTGGAAACTGCAGTCAGGTCAAAGCTCTTGGCGCGTAAAGAAACCGACCATCGCCCCGGCGCTGTCTCCTTGAACACCGCGGCTACCTCAGCCTCGGCTGTGGTGCGCACGATATCGACGATGCTCTCCACCTCTTCGGAACGGTGTGCTGCCCAGTCGACATGGTTGACGACCGCGTAGACCAATCCGCCACCGGCGACCGGCGATGGAATCAGTTGCGCGGTTGTCAGCACCCGCGACAGCAGTTGTAACCACTTGTACGGGTGGGTGTCGTGCAGCAGGCGGCTCATTGAGGCGTTGTCGACGCCGATCTCCACCAGTCGTGCCGCCAAGCGCAAGGCGCGCGGCGATGCCCACCGGAACGAACCGGTGTCGATGCTCAGCCCGGCATACAGACAGCAGGCCACATCGAGGGTGATCTCTCGGCCCCATGCATCAAGCAGGTCAGCCACCAGCAGCGTGGTTGAATCTGCTTGCGGGTCAACGAAATTGAGAGTACCGAACAACGTGTTCGACCTGTGGTGGTCGATGACGAGAACCTCGGGACCGATGATCAGCTCAGCAAGCTCACCAAGCCGGTTGACACTGGATACATCGACGGTCACCACCAAATCGGCGTCGCGGCGCAACTCACCAGGAGCCACCAGCAGCTCATAACCGGGAAGTCGACGCAACGATTCGGGCAGGGTGTCCGATGCCGAGAAGCTGACCTGGACGTCAGTACCCTCCCGGGCCAGCGTCAGTCCCAGTGCCAGCCCTGCACCCACCGTGTCAGCATCGGGTTGCACGTGGCAGAGGATCACCGCGGATCCGACGGCGGTCAACGCCTCCGCCGCGCCGCGGGCATCGACGCGCAAGACGGCTCGGGTGACTTCAGTCGCCGAGTCCATCGTCCCCACCCTCGCCGTCAGTCGGGGAGCCGTCGTCGACTACTCGGTAGGGCTGCGCATCGCCGGCCGGCATCGCACCCACCCGGATCCGGGCCACATCGGCGTCGGCTTCACGTGCCCGGGCCAGCAACTCCTCCATGCGGTGGGCGGAATCCGGAACAGTGTCGCGCACGAATGCCAGGGTGGGCGTGAACTTCACGCCCGTCCCGGCACCGACTTTGGAACGCAGCACACCCTTGGCGCTCTCGAGGGCCGCAGCCACACCGGCGTAATCCGGCTCGTCGGTCAGCGAGCGGCCGATCACCGTGTAATACAGCGTGGCGTCGTGCAGGTCGCCGGTCACCTTCGCGTCGGTAATCGTCACCCCGGCCAGCCGCGGATCCTTGATCTCGTATTCGATCGCCGAGGCGACGATGGTCGAGATCCGCTTGGCGAGCCGCTTAGCCCGAGCGGGATCAGCCATGTCCCTTAGACCCGCGCCTTCTCGACCAGTTCGTAGGTCTCGATGACGTCGCCCTCCTTGATGTCGGCGTATGTCACCGTCAGACCGCACTCATAGCCCTCGCGTACCTCGGTGGCGTCATCCTTCTCACGCTTGAGCGAGGAGACGGTGAGGTTTTCGGCAACCACGACATTGTCGCGGAGCAGGCGCGCCTTGGCATTGCGGCGCATGATGCCCGACTGCACCAGGCAGCCCGCGATATTGCCCACCTTGGAGGACCGGAAGATCGCGCGGATCTCCGCACGGCCGAGTTCGCGCTCCTCGTAGATCGGCTTGAGCATGCCCTTGAGGGCGTTCTCAATCTCGTCGATCGCCTGGTAGATCACCGAGTAGTACCGGATCTCCACGCCTTCGCGGTTGGCCAGCTCGGTCGCCTTGCCCTCGGCACGGACGTTGAAGCCGATGATGATCGCATCCGAGGCTGATGCCAGGTTGACGTTGGTCTCGGTGATACCACCGACGCCGCGGTCGATGACCCGCAACTCCACCTCATCGTCGATCGCGATACCAAGGAGCGCTTCCTCGAGCGCCTCGACGGTGCCGGAGTTGTCACCCTTGAGGATCAGGTTGAGCTGACTGGTTTCCTTGAGTGCGGACTCCAGGTCCTCCAGGCTGATCCGCTTGCGCGACCGGGCGGCCAGCGCGTTGCGCTTACGCGCGCTGCGCCGATCGGCGATCTGGCGGGCGGTGCGATCCTCGTCGACGACAAGCAGGTTGTCGCCGGCACCCGGCACCGAGGTGAACCCGATGACCTGCACGGGCCGCGACGGTGTCGCCTCCTCAACGTCCTCGCCGTGCTCGTCGACCATGCGACGAACGCGGCCGTAGGCATCACCGGCGACGATCGAATCCCCGACCCGAAGCGTGCCGCGCTGAATCAGCACGGTCGCCACCGGACCGCGACCACGATCGAGGTGCGCTTCGATGGCCACACCCTGGGCTTCCATATTCGGGTTGGCCCGCAGATCCAGCGCCGCGTCGGCGGTCAGCAGCACCGCTTCTTCGAGCGCCTGGATATTGGTGCCGTTCTTGGCGGAGATATCGACGAACATGGTGTCGCCACCGAAGTCCTCGGCAACCAGGCCGTATTCGGTCAGCTGCGAACGGATCCGCTGCGGATCGGCACCTTCCTTGTCAATCTTGTTGACTGCGACCACGATTGGCACATCAGCGGCTTGCGCATGGTTGATGGCCTCCACTGTCTGCGGCATAACGCCGTCATCAGCTGCCACCACCAGGATCGCGATATCGGTGGCCTTCGCGCCGCGGGCACGCATGGCGGTGAACGCCTCGTGGCCCGGGGTGTCGATGAAGGTGATCAACCGCTCGTTGCCATCGTGGGTGACGGCGACCTGGTAGGCGCCGATGTGCTGGGTGATACCGCCGGCCTCGCCCTCGCGGACGTTGGCCTTACGGATGGTGTCCAGCAGTCGGGTCTTGCCGTGGTCGACGTGACCCATGACCGTGACGACCGGCGGGCGGATCACCAGATCCTCTTCACCGCCGGAGTCCTCGCCATAGGTGAGGTCGAAGGACTCCAGCAATTCACGGTCCTCGTCCTCGGGTGAGACGACCTGAACGTTGTAGTTCATCTCGCCACCGAGCAGCTCGAGGGTCTCATCGCCGACCGACTGGGTGGCGGTCACCATCTCACCGAGGTTGAACAACGCCTGCACCAGTGCGGCCGGGTTGGCGTCGATCTTCTCGGCGAAGTCGCTGAGAGACGCACCACGGGCCAACCGGATGGTTTCACCGTTGCCGTGCGGAAGGCGCACGCCACCGACGACCGGTGCCTGCATATTCTCGTACTCGGCGCGTTTGGCCCGCTTGGACTTGCGGCCACGACGGACCGCGCCGCCAGGACGACCGAACGCTCCTGCCGCACCACCGCGCTGGCCGGGACGTCCACCGCCACCACCGGGACCGCCGCCGCCGGGACGACCGCGGAAACCCGCTCCCGCCGGTGCAGCACCACCCGCGCCACCGCCGCCGGGACCGCCGGTGCGGTAGTTACCACCGCCACCACCACCGGGACGGGCACCCTGACCCGGGCCGGGCCGGGACCCGGGACCGCCGGGACCGCCTGGCCGCGGAGCGCCGGGACGCGCCGGGCGGGCACCCATGGCACCGCCGGGACGAGGCGGCATATTGCCGGGGGTTGCCCCAGCGGGCCGGGGCCCACCGGGACGGGGCGGCATGCCGCCGGGTACCGGCCGAACACCCGGCTGGGCGCCGGGCGCAGGACGCGGAATCGCACGCTCAACAGGCTGTGCCGAGGAGAACGGGTTATTGCCCACCCGGGGCTGGCGCGGGCCGGCGGGCTTGGGTGCCGCCGGGCCGGGACGCGGACCGGGTTCGGCGACGGGATTGGCCGGTGCCGACGCGGCCTCGACGGGTGCGGACGGCGCGGCCATCTCGACCGGAGTCGGCGGGGGCGGTGCTGTGGGTTTCGCCACAGCGGGTGCCGCGGGCACTGCGGCGGCCTTGGCCGGTGCAGCCTTTTTCGCCGGAGCCTTCGCCGGAGCATTCGCTGAACCATTGTCAACGGGCTTTGCTCCGCCGAACGCTTCACGCAGTCGCCGTGCTACCGGCGCCTCGACCGTCGACGATGCGGATTTGACGAATTCGCCCTGCTCGCTCAGCCGAGCGAGTACTTCCTTGCTGGTGACACCGAGTTCCTTCGCTAACTCGTGTACACGGGCCTTGCCTGCCACTACATCTCCATCTCTAGAGGCGACAGCGGTGGGTAGGCCGCGCCTCGGGTTTAGCTACGACGCATGGTCATCGTCGGGTCTTCACGGTGTGCTCATGTCTTTCCGATACCTGTTTCTCTTGCCGAGTGAGCGAGCATTGCGAAATGCTCGTCCACCGCGGATGTGTCCGGTGAACCGGTGATGCGCAACGCTCGAGCGAAGGCGTGCCGCCGGATCGCTGCCGCAAGGCACCGATCAACGGGGTGCAACCAGGCACCCCGGCCCGGGCAGAAACCTGATGTGTCGACGGTGACGGCGGATTGACCGTTTTCCGTCGATACGGCCACCACTCGGAGCAGTTCGACAGCCAACTCTCGCTCCCGGCAACCGATACACGTCCGTACCGGACCTCCGGTGGACGTCTCAGCGGCCGGTTTCTCGCGCTGGATCACGGTTCACTCTACCGTTACCGCAGCTGAGAACAGAACCACGCCTACTACCGGGCTTCCGGCAGCCATCTGACGACCCGGATCGACCAGCACCGAGGGCCGACCTGGCACGCTTCTCGTCATGGCGCTCCCTGCGATTGTGCCGATGCCGCCGGTGGCCGCCGGTGTCGGGTTGCCCTGGGACGTTGCCGTCGCCGACCCGGTTGCCGCCCTGTCCGCCGCGCGGACGGAACTCGGTGACACCTTCGTCGTGGACAGCGGCGAGGATCGCTACCTGTTCACCTTCTCGCCACGCGGCGTCGAGTCGTTCTACGCCCTACCCGAGCAACTCGCGAGCAAGGGCCTGGCCGACTACCGGATGCTTCGCCGCAAGTTGCCGGATGAGATCTTCGGGGGCCGACGCACGTTGCCGTCGCAGTTGTTCCGGCGCGACGACGTCGCCGCCTACCTGACCAACCTGTCACGCGCACTGGATGTGTCCGGCGACGAGCTTGGCGCCAGTGGCAGAGCCGAGGTGTTCGCCCTGACCCGCAGGCTCGCCCACCGCATGGGTCTGGCGTCCTGGGCCGGACCCGGTTGCGCCGACGGCCCTCGCTTCGAGCGCCTCATCGCGGCCCTCGACGAACTCGATGGCTCTGAGGCATTCGTCCATCCCGATGCGATGAAACTGGTGGCCGCCAGTGGTAAAGCCGTCGAGCGGGCCGCACTTGACGAGATCGTCGCGGTGATCGGCGAGGTGCTCGACGAACCGACCGTCGACCATCCGCTGTTCGCCCGCATCGTTGACGAATGGGCCGGCGAACCGGCTGCCGATCGCCGACGGGGTGTTGCGCTCGATGTGGCGCTGATCCACATCGCGTCGATGTCGAATCTTGCGGCCGCACTTGGTTGGGTGATTGTCGACCTGATCGCTCACCCCGCCGAACGCAACCGGGTAGCGGCCGGCGACGTGGCGCTGGCCGAGCAGTGCGCGCTGGAATCGACCCGGCTGGCCCAGCGCTCGATCATGCCGCGATACGTGCTGGCCGATCTGAATTTCGACGTCGAAGATGCGACCTTTTCCGTCGCGCCGGGCACCACCATCGCCACGCTGCTACCGCTGACCAACACCAGTGCCGGACCCGGTCTGCAGGACTGGGATCCGCGACGCTGGAATCGCCACCGTCTCGTCGAACCGTCCAATCTGCCGTCGGTGCAGTTGGTCACGGCGTTCGGACACGGAAGGCATAGTTGCCCGGCGCAACCGTTCTCGCTAGCCGCGATGGCAATGACCGCGACGCATCTGTTCGGCGCCTATGAGCTGACGCCCCGCTGGGACACCGCGCCGGTGGCACTGCCGGGACAGATCGGCGGCGTCGCCCGCGCGGCCGACCCCACTCCGGTCAGCTACCGCCGTCGCTGACGGTCTGGGCTACTGCGCCGCGCCCTCCGGTGCGCCGGCCTCCGGGTCGGGAGCGTCGCTACGGATATCGATGCGCCAGCCGGTCAGCCGGGCGGCCAGCCGGGCGTTCTGCCCCTCCTTGCCGATGGCCAGCGACAGCTGGAAGTCGGGCACGATCACCCGGGCTGAGCGAGTGGCGGCATCGACCACCTCGACCGAGACCACCTTGGACGGCGAAAGTGCGTTGGCGACGAACCGGGCGGGGTCCTCGTCGAAGTCGATGATGTCGATCTTCTCCCCGGACAGTTCGCTCATCACATTGCGCACCCGCTGGCCCATCGGTCCGATGCAGGCGCCCTTCGCATTAAGACCAGTGTTGAGACCGCCGGGCTTCGCCCGCACCGCGATCTTGGAGCGATGCCCGGCCTCGCGGGCCACCGCGACGATTTCCACCGACCCGTCGGCGATCTCCGGAACCTCCAGGGAGAACAGCTTGCGGACCAGATTGGGGTGGGTCCGCGAAAGCTCGATGCGGGGTTCGCGAGTGCCGCGGGTAACTCCGACCACGTAGCAGCGCAGCCGCTCACCGTGCTCGTAACTCTCGCCGGGCACCTGTTCGGCGGCCCGAATCATGCCGTCGGAGCCCTTGGCCTCGCTGCCGATCCGAACGACGATGTTGCCGCGGGCGTTCTCACGCCCATCCTTCTGCACCATCCCGGCGACGATGTCACCCTCGCGGGCGGAGAACTCGCCGTAAACCCTTTCGTTCTCGGCGTCGCGGAAGCGTTGCAGCATCACCTGGCGGGCGGTGGTCGCCGCCACCCGGCCGAAACCCTCTGGGGTGTCGTCCCATTCGCTGATGAGGTTGCCCTCATCGTCGGTCTCGCGAGCCATCACCTGCACCTCGCCGCTCTTGCGATCGATCTCGATTCGGGCGTCGGCCTGATGACCCTCGGTATGTCGATACGCGGTTAGCAGAGCGGTTTTGATGGTCTCCAGCAATTCATCCAGCGAGATACCCCGGTCGATCTCGATCGCGTGCAGCGCTGTCATATCGATATTCATGCGTCGGCCTCCGTTACGGTCCCATCGACCAGCTCAAGTTCTTTAGAATTCGGAGGTGAGAAATCAACCTGGACAACGGCTTTGCGAATTTCCGACAGCGGAATTCGGCGGACCGTCCACCCGCCACCGGTCCGGACCACCAGATCGGCCACTCCATCGGCGGTTGCACCGAGCCGACCGGTGACGGTGGTGGCATCAGCCAGTTCCAACTCGACTTTGCGCCGACGAGCCCGCCGGAAGTGCTTTTCGGCGGTCAGCGGCCGGTCGACGCCGGGTGAGCTGACCTCCAGTTCGTAGGCAATATCGCCGGTGTCAACGGCGTCCAGCACCATAGAGGCCGACCGCGACAACTCGGCGACGCCGTCGAGATCCAGCGGGTTGTCGCCGTCGGCGATGATGCGGATGCGCGGCGGACGGGAACCGGTCTCGATCGACACGTCCTCGATCTCGTATCCGGTGCGCGCGAACTCACCACTGAGTAGCTCGATCACCCGCTCTGGCGAGGGCAATCCCGCGGACCGGTCAGTCACGACGAGCTCCTCATCTTGAATTGTGCTGAAAACTGCTGCCTTGGATATGGCTCAACAGAGCCGTCTACCAACGATACGCCAGCCATACCGAGGGCAATGGCAGGATGTTGGCCGTGCCCAGCCACGATCCCAGCCCCGATCCGGGTTATCTGCCCGCGCTGAGCCGGCGCCGGGTGCTCCTCGGCGGTGGGCGCGGTCTGCTGGCTCTCGCACTCGTCGGCACCGCCGCCGCCGCATGCGGTTCGTCCGGCCAGCCCGAGCCCGACCCACTGGAGGCTGAGTTGTCAGCTGCCCGCGCCGACAGCGAACTGGCTGCCGCTGCGGCCAAGGCCAGTCCGCCCGAGATGGCACCGGCGCTGATCGAGGTCTCCGCCGTTCGGACCCGCCACGCAACCGCACTCATTGAGGAATTGTCGCGGGCGGCCGGCAAACCGACGCCGACACCGGGAGCGGAGACCACCTCCGCGACCGCGACTGCCCAGCCGACTCCGCCGGCTCCCCCGCCGACTCTGCAGGATGTGGTCATCGCACTGCGGCGCTCCGGTGAGAACGCAGCCAAGCTGGCACCGACACTGTCGGGCTACCGGGCGGGGCTACTGGGCTCGATCGCCGCGGCCTGCACGACCACATGGATGGTGGGCCTGCAACCAGTCGGAGGGCCGCGATGACGGCGCCAAACCAACCACCGGCCACACCGGATCCGGACCGACCGGAGGACGCCGACCAGGCCGCGTTGTTTGACGCCCTCGCCACCGAGCACGGCACGATCTACGGCTACGGCATCGTGTCGGCGCACGTCATGCCGGAGCAGAACGAACTGGTGTCCCAGACGCTGCTGGAACATCGCGGGCGCCGTGAAGCGGCCATCGCGATGCTGACCGAACGGTCGGTCAAGGTGCCGCTACCGGCGGCCGGCTACCAACTGCCGATGGCGGTCACCAAATCGACTGAAGCCGCCAAACTCGCGATCCGGATGGAGAACGACTGCGCGGTGGCCTGGCGGGCGGTCATGGAGCAGGCCAACTCCGAGCAGGATCGTGCCTTTGCGCTCACGGGGCTGACCCAGTGTGCGGTGACGGCAGCCCGCTGGCGACAGGTGCTGGGCGCCTGGCCGGTGATCGAGGCCTTCCCCGGCGGTAACGAGTAGCGCGCCGCACCCGCCGATCAGTCGGTCAGCAGCGCGGCGATATCAGCGACGGCGGCACCGACGGCGACTTCGCGGGTCTCACCGGTGAACCTGTTGCGCAGTTCGACAGTCCCGTCGACCCAGCCTCGGCCCACGACGACAATCCAGGGCATGCCGAGCAGTTCGGCGTCCTTGAACTTCACCCCAGGTGAGACCGTCCGGTCATCGAGCAGCACGTCAAAGCCCAGCCGATCGAGCCCGGCGGTGAGCTCCTCGGCACCGGTGCGCGCATCGGCGTCCTTATTGGCGATCACGACGTGCACATCGAACGGCGACACCGATGCCGGCCAGCGCAACCCGAGTTCGTCGTGCTGCTGTTCGGCGATCACTGCGACCAGTCGCGACACCCCGACACCGTAGGAGCCCATGGTCGGCCGAACCGGTTTGCCGTCCTCACCGAGTACATCGACGGTGAAGGCGTCGGTGTATTTGCGGCCCAGCTGGAAGATGTGGCCGATCTCGATGCCTCGCGCACTCGTCAGCGGACCCGCCCCGTCCGGGGAAGCATCGCCGTCGCGCACCTCGGCAGCCTCGATGATGCCGTCGGCAACGAAGTCACGTCCGGCCACCAGACCGACGACATGCCTGCCCGGTTCATCCGCGCCGGTGATCCAGGCGGTTCCGATCGCCACCCGCGGATCCACCAGATAGCGAACACCATTGTCCAGCAATCCCTTCGGGCCGATATAGCCCTTCTTCAAGAAGGGGTGCCTGGCGAAGTCGGCATCGTCGAGCATCGCGTATTCGGCTGGGTCTAGTGCGGCCCCCAGTCGCTTGTCATCGACTTCACGATCACCTGGCAGGCCGATTCCGAGCAGTTCCCAGTCACCGCCGGGCACGCGGACTTTGAGAAGCACGTTCTTGAGCGTGTCAGCGGCGGTGACGGTCCGGCCAAGCCCCGCGGTGTTCGCCCAATCCACCAGTGTCGCGATGGTCGGTGTGTCACCGGTGTCGTGCACCTGCGGCGCCGCCAGACCGTCGACGGGCACCGGGTCGGGTACCGCGGTGGTGACGGCCTCGACGTTAGCGGCGTAGCCGGACTCCAGGCAACGCACGAAGGTGTCCTCGCCGATTTCGCTCTCGGCCAGGAATTCCTCGGAGGCGCTGCCGCCCATCGCGCCGGAGACCGCCGAGACGATCACGTAGCGAATTGCCATGCGCTCGAACATCTTCTGATAGGCCTCGCGGTGGGCGAGATAGACGGTCCGCAGTCCGTCGTCGTTGACATCGAAGGAATACGAGTCCTTCATAATGAACTCGCGGCCGCGCAGGATGCCCGCCCGCGGCCGGGCCTCGTCGCGGTACTTGGTCTGGATCTGAAACAGCAGCACCGGAAAGTCCCTGTAGGAGCTGTACTCCCCCTTGATCGTCAGGGTGAACAGTTCCTCATGGGTAGGTCCGAGCAGATAGTCGTTATCGCGGCGATCCTTGAGCCGGAACACCCCGTCGCCGTACTCGGTCCACCGGTTGGTGGTCTCATACGGCGCGCGTGGCAGCAATGCGGGGAACAGGATCTCCTGGCCGCCGATGGCGATCATCTCCTCGCGGACGATGTTCTCGATCTTGCGTAGCACCCGCAGCCCGAGCGGCAGCCAGCTATAGAGCCCCGGCCCGATCGGCCGGATGTAGCCGGCCCGGATCAGGAGTTTGTGGCTCGGCACTTCGGCGTCAGCCGGATCGTCGCGCAGGGTTCGCAGGAACAGCTCAGACATACGGGTGATCACAGCGGCTCAGCTTAGGCCACCGGTTCGGCCGTCCCGACTCTCCGGCGCAACGGGCTCGGCTAGATCTCGCCGGCCTCGACTGCCTCGCGGGTGTGCTGAGCGGCAGCGATCTGCGGTGCGGTGAACCCAATGAAGAAGGCGCTGACGCCGACGAGGATCGCCACAGCGGCGATCCACAACAGCGAATAGGTGTAGCCCGCGTCGAGTGCGTCGAGTTGGGCGGGTGTCATATCGGCCACCGGCCCGGTGGTGCCGCCGAGATACAGGGTGCGCGAGACCTGCACCGCCTGAATGACCACCAGCACCACCGGCCCGCCAAGGTTCTGCACCATCAGAGTGACCGCGCTGACGGGTCCGATCTCACGCGGGCCGACCTCGGCAACCGCACACAGCGGCAGGATGACCGAGATGACACCGATGCCGAAACCGCCGATCAGAATCGGCAGCAGCAGGTCGGGGAAATATGGGATGGTGCGGGTCAGCGAAGCCCCGAACAACATGGCGCCCAACACGAACAAACCGCCGCCGATGATCAGCCAGCGCGGGGCGATATGCGGGGCCAGTCTCGCCGTGACCACATTTCCCAACCCGAGTGCCACTGCGAACGGGATGAACCCGATACCGGCATGCAGCGCCGAGTATCCGAGCACATCCTGAACGTAGAGCCCGATCATCACCGTCAGGCTCAGCATCACCCCGCCGCCCAGGAACAACGAGACGAATGTCATCACCCGGTTGCGGTCGTTGAACAGCGATAGCGGCACCAGGGGGTTATCGGCGCTGCGCTCGACGACCAGAAATGCGGCACCCAACAGCACCGCCGCCACCCCGGCGCCGATCACCCACGGGTCCAGCCAGCCCCGCGGCGGACCCTGGGTGAAGACCAGCACCGCCGCGGCGCACCCCAGGGTGGCCACCATCGCGCCGGTGACATCGAGTTTGAGTCGTTCGTGGCGGGTCTCTTCCAGCCGGGTCAGCCCGATCCAGATGATCAGCAAGCCGATCGGCAGGTTAATCAGGAAGGCCAGTCGCCAGGAGATCACGGTGAGCGCACCGCCCACCACCAGGCCCAGCACCGACCCGAGGCCCTGCATGGCCGCCGACATTGCCATGGCGCGGTTGCGGGCGTACCCGGCGGCGTAGGTGGTCGCGATCAGTGCCAGCCCGGTGGGTGCGGCCACCGCGGCGCCCATACCCTGGACCGCCCGCGCCGCGATCAACAGCGGTCCGTCGGTGGCCAGTCCGCAGGCCATCGAGGCGATGGTGAACACGCCGACGCCGGAGATGAATGCCCGTTTGTGGCCGATGGCATCGCCGACCCGGCCGCCGAGCAGGAGCAGGCCGCCGAACGTCAGCACATAGGCGGTGATGACCCAGCTCTTGCCGGCGTCGGACAGGTCAAGTTCGGCCTGCATACGGGGAAGCGCGACGATCACGATGGTGCCGTCGAGCGTGGACATCAGTTGCATGCCGGTGATCGCGAGGATCGCGACCCCAAGCACATTGGAGGCAAGCCGTCTGGCAGGCGGTTCGGGAACGCTGACGCCAGCCATGGCTGATTACCCTACCCAGACCACCTCGGCCCGGCCCCCGATGCGGGGCGTGCGGAGCTTAGATCTCTCCGGAGTCGATCGCTTCCTTGACTTCCTGAGCGTGCGCGACCTGCTTGGCGGAGTAGCCGATGAAGAAAGCCACGGCACCGACCATCACCGCCACCGCCGCGACCCACAGCAGGCCATAGGTGTAGCCCTGGTCCAAGGCATGCAACTGCGCGGGGTTCATTCGCTTGACAGGGCCGGTGGTGCCACCCAGATACAGCGTGCGTGAGGTGATCACGGCCTGAATGACAGCCAGGACGACGGGGCCGCCCAGGTTCTGCAGCATCAACGCGATGGCCGAGACCGGACCGATCTGGTCGAAGCCGACACCGGCGATGGCCGAGACCGTTAGCGGGACGACGATCGTGCCGATGCCGAAGCCGCCAACCACGATGGGGATCACCAGGTTCGGGAAGTACGGGATGCCGGCGTTCAGCGTGGAGCCGTAGATCATGGCTCCGAGAACCAGCAGACCGCCGGCAATGACCAGCACCCGCGGTGGGAAGTGTGACACCAGTTGCGACGACACTCCCAGGCCGACACCGAGTGCGATGACGAAGGGGATGAAGCCGATCCCGGCCCGCAGTGCGCTGTAGCCCATGATGTCCTGCACGTACAGCCGGATCAGCACGGTCAGGGTGAACATCACCCCGCCGGCCAGGAAGATCGCGGCGAAGGTGGCCAGCCGGTTGCGGTCACGGAACAACGGGAACGGCACCACCGGGTTGATCGCGGTGCGCTCCACGAGGACGAAGGCCCCGAAGGCGGCGACGGCCGTGAAGCCGGACAGCAGGGTCAGCGGCGCCAGCCAGCCGTTCTCCGGGCCCTGGGTGAACCCGAACACCGCTGCGGTGCAGGCCACCGTGGCCAACAGGGCGCCGGCCGCGTCGAGCTTCATCCGCTCGCGGTGGGTCTCGCGCAGGTTGTTATATGCCAGATAAATCATCAAGATGCCGATCGGCACGTTGACCAGGAAGGCCAGCCGCCAGGACAGCTCAGTCAGCGCGCCACCGACGACCAGACCCAGCACCGAGCCGATCCCGGTCATGGCCGCGAACACCGCGGTGGCGGCGTTACGCGCCGGCCCCTTGGGGAAGGTGGTGGCCACCAGCGCCAGGCCGGTGGGTGCGGCGATCGCAGCACCCACGCCCTGCAGCAGCCGAGCGACCACCAAAGTGGTTTGGTCCCAGGCGATTCCGCACAGTATCGAGGCGATGGTGAACAGTGCGACACCGACGATGAACGTCCGCTTGCGCCCGACGGTGTCACCGAGACGTCCGCCCAGCAGCATCAGGCCGCCGAAGGTGAGCACGTAGGCGGTGATCACCCAGCTGCGGCCGGCATCCGACAGACCCAGCTCGTTTTGGATCTTGGGCAGCGCCACAATGGCGACGGTGGAGTCCATGGTCGCCAGCAGTTGCATGCCGCCGATCGCGGCGACCGCGGAGATGAAGCGCCGGGACGGAAACCAGCCCGGGAGATTTGATGCGGTCCGGGCCAGCGCTCCCCGCTCGTCGGCTGGGTCCAGACGCACCGGAGACGTTCGCGGGGCACTGGCGTTCTGACGGCCGTCGGCGCGACGGAAGGTCGCGCGGTCAGCATCGTTGAGGGCCGTCATAGGTAGCTACCCTACAGTAATATTAAGAGAACTTTAAAGTCTCATATCCCGCCACCGGGCCGATCACGATGATCGAGGGGGGTCGAATCCCCTGGTCGCGGATTTGTTCTGCCACGTCGTCCAGTGTCGCCCGCACCACCCGCTCGCCTGCCGTGGTGCCGTGTTGGACCACCAGTACCGGTGTTTGTCCAGGTCGGCCGCCTTTACGGAGCGCGTCGGCGAACAATTCAATGCGCTCGACCGCCATCAGCAGTACCAGGGTCCCGGTCAACTGCGCCAGCGCATTCCAATTGACTAACGATTCCGGGTCCTGCGGTGATAGATGCCCACTGACCACAACAAATTCATGATTTACCGCCCGGTGGGTGACGGGGACTCCGGCCATGGCGGGCACCGCGATGGCGCTGGTCACACCCGGCACCACGGTGACCGGGATGCCCGCGGCGGCACAGGCGAGAACTTCCTCATATCCGCGAGCGAACACAAATGGATCGCCGCCTTTAAGTCGCACCACGAACTTCCCCGCCCGGGCCCGTTCTATAAGAACCTCATTTATGGATTCCTGTGCCATGGCCCGGCCGTAGGGGATCTTGGACGCGTCGATGACCTCAACGTGTGGTGCCAGTTCGGCCAGCAGTTCCGGTGGTGCGAGGCGGTCGGCCACCACGACGTCGGCGTAGGCCAGCAGTCGGCGTCCCCGCACCGTGATCAACTCGGGATCGCCGGGGCCGCCGCCCACCAGGGCAACTCCGCCGGGCACCACATCGGAGGCTGTGGTGGCGACAATGTCCGGGGCGATGCGGCCCTGCTGGAACGACTCCCGGATTGCCGATCGCACCGCTGCAGAGCGCCGGTGCTCACCGCCGGCGAGCACCCCCACCAGGAGGCCCTCGTAGTCGAAGGAGGCGGGGGTGACGGCAGTGCCGTCCCGTCCGGCATCGGCACGGACGCAGAAGATCCGCCGACGCTCGGCCTCGGCCACGACGGCGGCGTTGACCGCCGGGTCGTCGGTGGCGGCGATCGCGTACCAGGCGCCATCAAGGTCGCCAGTGAGGTAATCCCGCAGTGTCAGGGTGATTCCGGGCTGCTGCTCGGCCAGGGCTTCGACCGCGGGGGTGGCTGCCCGAGCGATGACGTGAACGTCGGCCCCGTGGGAAATGAGCACCGGCACGCGGCGCTGCGCCACGGTGCCGCCGCCAATGATGACGACCTTCTTGCCGGCCAGACGGAGGCCGACGAGGTAGGCGTTCTCGCTCACCGGGCGAGCCTAGTGAACAGCCGCGTGCTCGACGAAACGCCGGACCGCATCCGGCTGGGCGGCCGGATGGGTGTGCAGATATGACGCGTGCACGCCCAATTGCACCGCGCCGTCGCCCGCTGGCTGGTCCGCTTGTCTGCGCAACAGCCAGGCCGGCTGCATGGGCTCGGCGAATTGCACTGTGGTGCGGTGAAACTCGTGACCGGTCACCCGCTGGCCCTCGGTATAGAGAGCCGAGTCTCCCGCGGCGACGGCATCGCGGTAGCCCAGGGTCAGCCGGGGGCTGAACATCGCCGAACCCGTTAGAACGCCGCACATCGGGTGCCCGTCGAGATCTGACATCAGGTAGGTCAGCCCACCACATTCGGCGTGCACCGGCGCGCGGGCGGCCAACTCACGGATCTGCGCGCGCAGCGCGGTATTGGCCGACAACTGCTCGGGGTACTGCTCGGGGAATCCGCCCGGCAGCACCAGCGCCGCGGTGCGCTCAGGCAGGCTCTCAGTGAGCGGATCGAAGGCCACCACCTCGGCGCCGGCGGCGCGGAGGAGTTCGTCGTACTCGGTGTAGCCGAAGGTGAATGCCTTCCCGGCCGCCACCGCCACCACCGGCCGACCGACGGTCGCCTCCCCCACGGACTGCTCGGGTGACCACGGCGCGCCAGGTGCCGCGGAGCCCGCCAGTGCGACGACTGCGGCGAGATCGACGTGCCGGGCCACCAGATCGGTCATCGCCGCCACCGCGGCGTGCGCCTCGGCCCCGTGTTCGGTGGCCGTCACCAATCCGAGGTGCCGCGACGGCACCGCAAGTGCGTCGTGGCGCGGCACCGCCCCGAGCACCGGTACCCCAACCGCCTCGCAGGCCTGCCGCAGCACCTGTTCATGGCGCGCCGAACCCACCCGGTTGAGGATCACCCCGCCGATGCGCACCCCGCGCAGAAATGTCGAAAAGCCATGCAGCACAGCGGCGATGGTTTGACTCTGCCCGCGCACATCGACAACCAGCACCACCGGGGCGCCCAGAAGTTGGGCGACCTGCCCGGTGGAACCGCGGGCCGGTGAACTGAAATGATCGTCGATGCGGCCGTCGAACAGACCCATCACGCCTTCAACCACAGCGATATCAGCGTCGGCCGACCCGTGCAGGTACAGCGGACCGATCAGATCATCGCCAACCATGACCGAGTCGAGGTTGCGGCCCGGTCGACCGGCAGCCAGGGCGTGATAGCCCGGGTCGATGAAGTCGGGTCCGACCTTGAACGGCGCGACCCGCCGACCTGCGCGCCGCAGCGCACCGATCAAACCCGTTGCGATAGTGGTCTTTCCACTTCCGGATGACGGTGCACCGATGACGACGGCCGGCGTGCTGGCCATTCTCACCACTCCAGACCGCGCTGGCCCTTGCGGCCGGCATCCATCGGGTGGGCGATCTTCGTCATCTCGGTCACCAGATCGGCAACCTCAAGTAGTCGCGGCGGGGCGTCGCGTCCGGTGATCACGACGTGCTGCCGACCCGCGCGGGCAAGGAGGGTGTCCACCACTTCCTCGACATCGACCCAGCCCCATGTGAGTGGGTAGGTGAACTCATCGAGCACGTAGAAGTCGTGGCGTTGCTCGGCAAGCCTGCGGGCAATCTCGGCCCAACCGTCGGCCGCGGCGGTGGCATGGTCGTCTTCGGTACCGGTCTTACGGACCCAGGACCAGCCTGCTCCCATTTTGTGCCATTCCACAGCTCCGCCGATTCCCTCCTCGGCGTGCAGTTGTCCGAGTCGGCCGAAGACGGTCTCCTCGCCAACCTTCCACTTGGCACTCTTGACGAACTGGAAGACCCCGATGTCCATACCGGCGTTCCACGCCCGCAGCGCCATACCGAAGGCCGCCGTCGACTTCCCTTTGCCGACACCGGTGTGCACCGCGAGCACCGCGGCATTGCGTCGCTGCCGGGTAGTCAGTCCGTCGTCGGGGACGGTAAGAGGTTGGCCCTGTGGCATCGTCCGCCCCTCCTGCTCCTGGTCTCAGGCAGCCCGGCGCACGGCCTGCGCCAGATAGTCTGCGCGCAACTGCTCGAGCCGCAACACCGGTGCACCCAGCTGGTTGGCGAGTTCGGTCGCCAGACCCAACCGGATATAGGACGTTTCACAGTCCACGACCACCGCCGCAGCACCCTCTGCGGCGAGGCGGCCGGCGGCAATGCGGCTGCGCCCCAGCGGGTCCGGACCTCCGGTTGCCCGGCCATCGGTGAGCACCACAACCAACGCCCGGCGGGTAGCGTCCCGGGCCCGTTCGCGCATCACCACATCGCGCGCCGCCAACAGCCCTTCGGCAAGTGGCGTGGTGCCGCCGGTGTCGAGTCGGGTCAACCGCCGGGACGCGGTGTGCGCCGACGTCGTCGGTGGCAGTACCAACCGGGCACCTTCCGAACGGAATGTGATCACGGCGACCTTGTCGCGGCGCTGATACGCGTCACGCAACAGCGACAGCGCCGCCCCGGTGACTGCGGCCATGCGATCACGGGCGGCCATCGACCCCGAGGCATCGACGACGAAGATCACCAGGTTGCCCTCCCTACCGATGCGGGCGGCCCGCCGGATGTCCTCAATCGCAGGCCGCAGTGGGCCTGCGACGACGCGCCGGGTCGCGGTGGCGAGCACAGTAGCGAACAGGTGCACGCCATGGCCCTGCTCCGGCGTCAAACTGGGACCCACGGTGGCACCGACGGAGTTGCGGGCGGGTGAGCGTCGGCCGACGTGGCCGTCACCGACACCGGGAACTGTGAGCGCACGGGTGCGGTACGCCGGTGTAGGCGGTGCCGAAGGTCGGGTTGTTGATGACGAGTTCTGTTGGCGGGCAGGGTTTTCCGTTTTCCCACTGGCCGATTGTCCGCCGCCGGGCGGGTCCGGGTCGGGGTCGGACTCCGGGCCGTCATCGGCGGTGGCTGATAGCGCCTCGTCGAGATCACCCGGATCGATACCCGGGTCATCGAACGGGTCGCGGCGGCGGCGATGCGGCAGGGCGAGTTCGGCCGCCACCCGGATGTCGGATTCTTCGACAGTGATTTTTCCCGTCGCTTCACCCGCCCCCGCGTCCGCCCCGCGCCAGGCAGCATGCGCAATCGCGGTGCGGGCCATCACCAGATCGGCACGCATACCGTCGACATCGAAGGCCGCGCACAGCGCGGCGATCCGGTTCAATTCACGGTCGGGCAACTCGACGTCATCCACCCTCGCGCGTGCGGCGGCGATCCTGTCGGCCAGATCGCTGTCCAGCGCGCCATATCGGGCGGCGAACCCCGCCGGATCCGCCTCGTAGTCCAGCCGCCGACGGATCACATCACTGCGGACCGCCACCTCGCGGGAGGCATGCACATCAACGGCGAGGCCGAACCGGTCGAGCAGTTGGGGACGCAGTTCACCCTCCTCGGGATTCATGGTGCCCACCAGTACGAAACGCGACTCGTGGGAGTGCGACATCCCGTCACGTTCGATATGCACCCGGCCCATCGCGGCGGCGTCGAGCAGGATGTCGACCAGGTGATCGGGGAGCAGGTTGACCTCGTCGACGTAGAGCACGCCGCCATGTGCGCGGGACAGCAGACCGGGCGAGAACGCGTGCTCACCGTCACGGAGCACCTTCTGCAGATCCAGTGATCCGACAACCCGGTCCTCGGTAG
>JBAXIA010000013.1:0-33686 GCA_037138615.1 Mycobacteriaceae bacterium
CATCTACTGGGGCTCCGAGGACACCTGGTTGGGAACCAGCGCGCGCTACACCGGCGATCGGGTCTTGGAGAACCCGTTGGGCGCCACCACCATGGGCCTGATCTACGTCAATCCCGAAGGCCCCGAGGGAGTTCCTGATCCGTTGGCCGCCGCGATGGACATCCGCGAGACGTTCGGACGAATGGCGATGAACGACGTGGAAACCGCGGCACTGATCGTCGGCGGACACGCCTTCGGCAAGACCCACGGCGCCGGTGGCGACGGAACCGTCGGTCCCGAACCGGAAGGTGCCCCGATCGAGTTGCAAGGCCTGGGCTGGAAGAGCGCTTTCGGCAGCGGTGTCGGTAAGGATGCTGTCACCAGCGGTCTGGAGGTGATCTGGACGTCCAACCCAACCAGGTGGGATAACGGCTACTTGGAGAACCTCTACGGCTACGAGTGGGAACTGACCGCCAGCCCCACCGGTGCCCACCAGTGGAAGCCCAAGGACGGTGCGGGCTCTGACGCTGCCCCCGAGGCCTTCGGTTCGGGTCGGACCCACCCGTCGATGCTGACCACGGATCTGTCGATGAGGGTGGATCCGATCTACGGGCCCATCACCCGTCGCTGGCTTGACCATCCAGAGGAACTCGCCGACGCGTTCGCCCGGGCCTGGTTCAAGCTAGTTCACCGCGATATGGGGCCGGTCGCCCGTTATGTGGGCCCGCTGGTTCCTCAAGAGGCGCTGCTGTGGCATGACAATGTCCCTACCGGTCAGAGCAAGCTCAGCGCCAAGGATGTCACCGCGCTCAAGGAGCAGATCCTGGCCTCGGGTCTGACTGTGCCGCAGTTGGTGTCGACCGCGTGGAAGGCGGCCGCGTCGTACCGCGATAGTGACAAGCGCGGTGGCGCCAACGGTGGCCGCATCCGGCTGCAGCCGCAGGCCGGCTGGGAATCAAACGAGCCCGACGAACTCGCCCAGGTGGTGCGCAAGCTGGAGGAGATCCAGAAGGCTTCGAGCACCGGCGTGTCGTTTGCGGACCTCGTCGTGCTCGGCGGTGTCGCGGCTGTCGAGAAGGCAGCCAAGGACGCCGGCTTCGACATCACGGTTCCGTTCACCCCGGGTCGCGGTGACGCCACCCAGGAGATGACTGACACCGAGTCCTTTGCACACCTGGAGCCGAAGTCGGACGGGTTCCGCAACTTCGCCGGCAAGGGCAATCCGCTGCCGGCCGAGTACATGCTGATCGACCGGGCCAATCTGTTGACGCTGACCGTGCCGGAGATGACGGTTCTGGTGGGTGGCCTTCGGGTTCTCGGTGCGAACTTCAAGGATTCAAAGCTTGGGGTGCTCACCGATAAGCCGGGTCGGCTGACCAACGACTTCTTCACCAACATTCTCGATATGGACACCCAGTGGTCGCCGTCGCCGAAGGATGACGGAACCTATGTGGGCAAGGATCGGGTCACTGGCAAGGACAGGTGGACCGGCACCCGCGTCGACCTGATCTTCGGGTCGAACTCGCAATTGCGTGCGCTGTCCGAGGTGTACGCCGAGGACGATGCGAAGGAGAAGTTCGTACGTGATTTCGCCGCGGCGTGGGCCAAGGTGATGGATCTCGACCGATACGACGTTAAGAAGTAGAAGTAGCGGCTCAGATAACGAAATCCCCCCGCCGGCGTGATGCCGACGGGGGGATTTCGTTTCGTCGCGGCTAACGACAGGTACTGGCGTCCACCCATCGGCCGTTGTAGCCGACGCATGCGTTGACGTTGGGCGTGAGGTCGCCGGGCAGCGGCGCGTAGGCATCGGGTTGCACGACGTACGGAGCCATCACATCGGAGAGGTTCGCGCAACCGCTCACCGAGATCCGCCGGCCCGCACTGGCGCAGACGTCCGCGTTAGCCGCACCGCTGGGCGCGATGGTGATGATGGCCGCAGGCACCGTGGCGAGGCTGAGGACGGCCGCCGCGGCGGCAACCCAGGTGCGGATCTGGCTCATCTGTGGAGTCCTCTCATCGGCACCGCCCAGAAGGCAGTGAACGCCGAGTATATCGGCGGCAGCGGCTACCGGGGTGTGCGCCGTCGGCGCTGCTGTGTCCACAGCGCCCCCGCGGCGACGATAAGCGCGCCCAGCACCAGCAGCCAGGGCCAGCCGCCATGCTCGTAGACCCAGCCCGCCAGGGTTCGCTGCAGTCGCCCCGCGCCGCTGATCACGGGATCGTCGGCGCTGCCGTTGCCGCCGAACAGACGAATCTCGTAGAACCCGTAGTAGGCGACATACAGCCCCACCACAATCAGAATCAGCCCGCTGATCCGGTTGATGTACGGCAGCACCGCGCGCATTCGATCGACCAGCGAGGAACTCGCCAGTGCGACAGCAACCGCGAGGACGCCGACAACCAGCGAGATCCCGGCCGCGTACGCCAGATAGACCAGCACGCCCTGGGCCGGTGAACCATTGCGAAGGCTGCTGCCGGTGACCGCCAGGAATGGGCCGATGGTGCACGACAGCGAGGCAATCGCGTAGCCGACGCCGTAGCCGAACATCGATCCAAGTCTGGCCGTCGGTGCCCACCGCCCGGTGTTGCCTACCAAGTTCGGCATGCGGATTTCTCGGCCGGAGATCAACCAGATCCCGAGGCCGACGAGTGCCACCCCGATCGCCAGCGTCACGTACGGCAGGTAGCGCTGAACCGTCGATGCCACCGATACCGTCAGCAGACCGAACGACCCGAATACGGCCAGAAAACCCAACGCCATCGCCGCTGTCGCGGCCAGCGCCCGACTCACCGCGGTGAGTTGGCTACTGCCCTGCGGGTCAATGACCAGCGTGAGGTAAGCGGGCAGCATGGCGAAACCACACGGGTTGAAGGCCGCCACCATGCCCGCGACGAAGGCAAGACCGACGAGGTTCTGATTCAAGGTCAGGATGTGAGCGCTTGCACCCGGTCGCTCAACTCCTGCTGGGACATCGCCGCCATCGGATTGTTCACGAAGGTCGAGGTCCCGTCGGCGCGCAGGAACACGTAAGCGGGCTGCCACGGCACATTGAACCTGGCCCAGATGGATCCGTCGGCATCATTGAGGTTGGTGAAGTTGAGGTTGTACTTCGAGACGAAGTTCTGCATGGCGCCCACATCGGACCGGGTCGACACACCGACGAAGGTCACCTTCGGATTGGCGGCCGCGACAGCGCTGACGCTCGGGGCCTCGGAGTTGCAGAACGGGCACCACGGCGTCCAGAACCACAGCACCGCGGGCTTGCCCTGCAGGCTTGCACCGTTAAAAGGTGCGCCACTCAGGGTCGTACCGGTGAAGTTCAGGTCATCGGCCACCGCGGTCGCCGGCTTGGCAAGGCCGAAGGTCAGGCCCATCACCGCCAGAACGACTGCCAGCGGCCTGATCAGGCTCCGGATCGGGTTCTTCATAACAAGTCCTCCCGTTAGTGCAATTCAATGACGTCAAGCAAGCGATATTGGCAATCTTATGGGTACCCGGGTACCGATACGACCGATCTTGGCCGGAGGTCAGAAAAGCGTAAGACTGCAGATCAATGCGGCATACCGTTGACCGCGTGGTGCGCGAAGGAGTGCCCGCGTGGTTCGTGAAGGAGTGCAGGGTGATGGCTGAGGACGAACTCTCGCAGGCATTCCACGGATTGCTCGCCGAAATGGCGGCCATCGAGCAGAAATTTCTTAACGCCGACCCGCCGTTGGACGAACCGGATCTGCTCGACGGTTATCGGCTGACGTTCAGCCTGCTGCGGGTCGCCGTCGACGCCTATGTCTGGGGCGACAGGGACAACCCCCGATTCGTCGATATTATCGGCCCCTACCAGAAGTGGGGCGGGGACAACTCCGACGCGTTCTACCAACTGGCACCCATCGACCCCAACCGCACCTACCGGGTCACCGGGAACCGTGGCGACTCGGTGTACCTGTCGATCACGGTCTACGGCGGGCCCGATGACGGCCACTACAGCAATCGGATTGTCGGAACCCTCAACGACCGTTCACTGCAGTTCGACGACGACGGCAACTTCGAGTTCGAGCTCTCCCCCGGCGCAAAGTCCGGACAGTCACTCAAACTCGACCCGGACGCCGTCGTCGCACTCACCCGCGACTACCTCGACAACCCCGATACCAACCGAAGGGCGCACTGGAAAATCGAGGCGGTCGATCCGCCGCCACGTCGACATGACAGCCGTGCCGATCTCGCCCGGCGGCTGCGCGCCGCGCGCACATGGATCACCGAGCAGTGCTCATTCATCCCCACCCGGATCGCACCACCCAACGAGATCGCCGAGCCCTATCCGGTACCCGAGCACGCGTACGGGTGGTCGGCCGCCGACGCCGCCTACGCCATGGGTGCCTACGAACTCGAAGCCGACGAAGCGCTGGTGATTGAGGGAACCTCGCCGGAGTGCGTGTTCTGGAATCTCTGCCTGTGGAACCCGTTCCTGCACACCTACGACTACACCTATCAGAGGGTCACCCACCAGAAAGTCACGATTAACGGTGCGCATGTCACCTACGAACCCGATGGGTCGTGGCGAATCGTGGTCAGTGACAGCGACCCCGGCCATCCCAACTGGGTCTGGACCGCAGGCCGGCCCAAGGGCCTGATCTGGCTTCGCTGGTTCCTACCTGACGCCACGCCACAGCGGCCGGTGTGCCGGGTGGTCAAGGCTGCCGAGGTCTGCGCATGACAACCCCATGTCCGGAACCGATCTCACTCGATGACCTCGCTGACCCCGTCTATCCGCAGCAATCGCATCCGATCCGAGCGGCACTCGCGGGCTACGGTGCCGCGCTGGAACTGACGCCACAGGCACTGATGTCGACCGCTTCGGAACGCACCGGCCTGAATCACTGGGGTGATTCCGACTTCCACGAGCGCCTGACGGTCTTGTGCGAGGCCCTCCGTACTGAAGCCGGACTTTCGGCGACAGGTGTAGCGATCGTATTCGAGCAACTGGTGGGTAACCTGGTTAACCGGCTGCGGCTGGAAGCCCTGATCGCCGAGCATCCGGAGATCGAGTCCATCGCGATCGAACGGCCGATCATCATTTGCGGGTTGCCCCGCAGTGGCACCACCCATCTGCATAACCTGATCGCCGCCGATCCCACTATCCGTTCGCTGCCCTACTGGGAAAGCCTGGAACCGTTCCCAGCGCCGGGCGAGATCGGCGATCAGGGTCGTCGGGACCGCTGCTCGACCGGTCTGGAGCTACTCGATGCGACCATGCCCGAATTCAAGCGGATGCATGAGATGACTGTCGACCATGCGCACGAAGAGATTCAGCTACTGGCCAACGACATTTCTGGCATGTTGTTTGAGACCACCTACCAGGTCCCGACTTTTGCCGCGCACTACAAGTCGCACGACCAACTGCCGTCCTACCTCTACCTCAAGCGCAGCCTGCAGGCCATGCAGTGGCTACGTGGCGGTACCCGCTGGGTACTGAAGTCGCCGCAGCATCTTGAGCAGTTTCCGACACTTGTCGCCGCCTTTCCGGATGCGACTTTCGTTGTCACACATCGTGATCCGATCGAGGTGACCCGCTCGATGGTCACGATGGTCGCCTATGGGACGCGTATGGCGTGCGATCACCCCGACCCGGTTGTGATTGGACGTTACTGGATGAACCGTGCTGAAGAATTGCTGAACGGATGTCTGCGCGATCGCGATGTATTACCCGCTGAGCAGTCGATTGATGTGCGGTTCACCGATTTCATGGCTGACGAACAGGGCACGCTGGCGGCGATCTACGATCTGGCAGGTCAACCATTCGGTGCGGATGTTCGCGCTGCGATGGCGAGATTTACCACCGCGCATCCGCGGGGCCGCCACGGCGAGGTGCTCTACGACCTCGCCCAGGTGGGTCTCGACCCCGATGACGTCGCCCAGCGATTTCGCGGCTACCGCGAACGATTCGTTGGTACCTGAGATCGGTGCGACCGGGCCATCCGAGCCAGACGTACCCGGTCAATGAGAACGCACCCGTGCGCCTCGGCGAGACACCCGGCCGCCGGTGTGTAGCGGTGATTCGACACCACCATCGTCGCCGTGCAGTTGTGCACGGCAGCGCCGGCAACTACCTGCTGGATCGCCGACCCGTCGACCGCGCGCGCCTGCCGTTTGCATTGCACGGCCGTTCGGACATCGTTCTTGGTAGCGATGAGATCCACGCCGAAGTCACCGCTGGCTTTGGTGACCTCAACGGTGTAGCCGACCCCGCGCAGAACGGCGGCGACGTAGTGCTCGAAGTCCACGCCGGCCATCTCATCGACGGCTGCCTGCCCCGTGGCCCGGTACAGCGCATCACGTCGGCTGCGGCGGCGCTCCTCCAGCCAGACCAGCCAGCATCGCCAGGAGGCCACCATCGCCAGCAGCGCGGTGACACCTGCGAGCACCCACGCAGCTCTGTTCAGCGTGCCCATATAGGCCAACAGCACCGTCGCGGCGCACCATAATCCGACCCAGCGCAGGGCTGTGGCAGCCATGTGGGTGGCGGCCCGCGCCGAGTTGTCCCGCACGGGGTCACCATAAGCGCAGGTTCTGACATCTGATCGGTTCCGCGTACCCTTATGTGCCGTGGGTCGTTTATTCGCGTCGGTTCTCCTGGTGGCGACCGCGGCATGCGGTGGCACCGGTGTCGGGGTGGCTGTGGCAGACCCGACCACCCCGGCGCCGGTGCCCTCGCCGGGACCGGCGAGCGCCATCGACCAGGATGGGATATTCGCGGTCGGAACCCAGATCGCCCCCGGCGTCTATGCTTCCGCAGGTCCGGCCACCGGCACCAAGTGCTACTGGCGACGGATCGGCGCCGACAACGTCACGCTCAACAACGCACTGTCGTCGCAACCCCAGGTCGTCCAGATCGAGGCCACCGACGTCGCCTTCAAAACCAGCGGATGTCAGCCGTGGCAGCTGACTGATAACGCTGCGCTGCCGGGACAGACGCCGCCCTGGTTGTCGCAACTGCAACTGCGCCACCAACTCGACATCCTCAACGGGTTGGCCGGGCAATCCGGTAACGGGCAACTGCCGCCCTACTGATACCTGACGGCTAACTCGTGATCGTTTTACTTCCCCCTTCGGAGACCAAGCGCGCCGGCGGCGACGGACCCGCATTGAAGCTCACCCTGCTCGGGTCTTCGGAACTGAACCTCATGCGCAAGGCCCTCATCGCCGAATTGGTCACGCTTGCCGCCGACCCGGAGGCCAGCAGGCGGGCACTGGGAATCTCGTCGGCCCAGGACGCCGAAATCAAGCGCAACGCGGCACTACGCACCTCACCCACATTGCCCGCCATCCACCGCTACACCGGTGTTCTGTATGACGCTCTGGACTTCGGGTCGCTGCGATCGGCGGAAGCGACCCGGGCCCGCTCGCGGTTAGCGGTCGGCTCGGCGCTGTTCGGATTGCTCCGGGCCGATGACGCCATCCCCGCTTATCGGCTCTCGGCGGGTTCCAAACTGCCGGGCCGGCCAGGCTTGGCCGCACGGTGGCGACCCATTCTTGAGCCGGTCCTGGCCGAGTTGTCGGGCCGCGAACTCATCGTTGATCTGCGCTCCGGCGCATACGCGGGGCTCGGTCGGGTCGACGGTGCCGTTCAGGTTGACGTGCTGACCGAACAACCAGACGGACGTCGGACCGTCGTCACTCACTTCAACAAAGCGCACAAGGGCCGGCTGGCCCGCGCGTTGGCCACCTCCAGATCAGAACCCGACGACGCAGCATCGGTTACAACCCTGGCGCAAAAGGCCGGAATGCGGGTGGAGCGAGAAGCCGACAAACTCACCATCATCGTTGCGGCCTAAGGTAAGAGGATCAACTATGACCAACCGGTGGCAGCGCACGGATATGCCGCGTGGCGAGGAGTACGACTCGCGCTGGCACACGTTGGCCGAAGCCGGTGAGAATATCCACGGCGAGGCCGATCTGGTCGAGTCGCTGCTGGCCGAATCGGGCGGTACCAACGTGCTCGACGCGGGCTGCGGCACCGGCCGGGTCGCAATCGAACTAGCGAAGCGCGGAGTTGGCGTCACCGGGGTTGATGCAGATGCCGGCATGCTGGGAACCGCGCGCATCAAAGCACCGGAAATTGATTGGTATGAGGCCGATCTCAGCGATCCGACCGGAATCCCAAACGGGACTTTTGACCTCATCCTGCTGGCCGGCAATGTGATGATCTTCCTGGAACCGGGGACTGAGGATCGGGTCTTGGCGAACATGGCGAGTCGGTTGACCGAAGGCGGCCTGCTGGTCGCCGGTTTCAGTCTGCGGCCCGGCCAGCTGACCTGTGACCGCTACGACGAGTTAACGGCGGCCGCGGGCCTGGCACAGGTTGCCCGGTGGGCCACGTGGGACCGGATTCCCTACACCGGCGGTGACTACGCTGTGACCGTGGTCTGCCGATGAGACTGCGCGCCGGGCTCGCGCCGGATCAGTATCACGCGTTCACCGCGCGGCTGGCAGCTAGCGGTTACCAAACCACAACCATGCGCGTGGTCGCCGGATGCATCCTGGCGCTAGGTCTGCCCGCACTGCTGGCCGGAGTGGCTCCGCACACCCCGCCGTGGCCCGGGTTCAGGTTGGTCTACGGGTTCGTCGCCGTGATGTGCATCGTGCTGGCCGTGCCGTGGCTGCGCTACCGGTGGCCGACCCGCGGTGAATCAGCAGCCGTCGTCGTCCTCGGCACGTTGGCCATGGCGGGAGGTTGTCTGGCGACAATCGATCCGATGGCCGGGATGGTGACCGCGTCGGCATTCACCTTCATCCTCGGCTTCACCGCGTTATTCCACAATTCCCCACTATTGGTTTTCGCGGCGTCCGTCGCGGGTCTCACCGTGCTGTGGCTGACGGCGCGGATCGCCGCCGATGATGTTGCGACCGCCATCGCATTGATGACACCCGTGGTGTTGCTGTGCGTGGTGGTGACCTTTGCGTGCCGAACGATCGCGACGGTGGGGGCGCCGGCTGAGCCTGTCACCGCCGTCGACCCCGTCACCGGACTGCTCACCCGACAGGCGTTCTATGACCGCACCGCGACCGTGATTGGTGCCCGGCATCGTGAGGACGATCGCTATTTCGTCCTTGTCGTGGTTGGTATCGACAATCTCGCCGCGATTCAGAGCCTGCACGGTCCGCGCGGCACCAACGCGGCCCAGGTGGCGGCGGGACAGGCGCTGCGTGAGACAGTGCGCCGCGAGGCTGTCGTTGGCCATGCGCTCGACTGGGAGTTCCTCATCGCCGACACCTTCACCGTGCCCAGTCCGGCACCGCTTGTGGAACGGGTACTCGGCGCGGTCGCGGCAACCCCGCAGGGAATCACCGCCAGTATCGGAGTGGTCAGCACAGCACTGCGCCCACTGGCCGATCTCCCCCCCGACGATGTGCTCGACAAGGTTGTCGCGCTGGCCACCGCGGCCATGCACGAGGCCAGAAGCGCCGGCGGAAACCAGGCTCGCTATGTGACCGACGCGGAGTTCAGCAGCCCTGAATAATGTCTGGTCAGTGTTTGTGCCCGCGCATCGGGCCTTCAGGTACCGGGGCCACCCGACCATCGAGTAGTGGCTGTGCCGGATCCCACCGGGTCCCATGGGTCTCGTCGTAGCGTTTCCGCGCTATCGCCGAAAGAGCTTCCAGCACAACCCGATTAGCAAGTAGTGCCGTGATGTCGGCGTGGTCATACGGCGGTGCGACCTCGACCACGTCCATGCCGACGACCGGTAATTCCAGACAGATTCGACGTACCGAATCGAGCAGTTCCCTGGCCGACAACCCACCCGGTTCAGGTGTCCCGGTCCCCGGAGCATGACCGGGATCGCACACGTCAATGTCCACAGACAAAAACACCCCGTCGCAATCGTCGGTGGCTATGCCGAACGCCTCCGTCAAACAGTCTGTAAGCCCTCGATGAACGATCTCGGTCATCTCATAGGACCGCATGCCCTCGTTCGCCATCCAGTCGAGGGTCTCCGGCCCCGGCCAGTACCCGCGTAAGCCGATCTGCAGGAACCGGTCACCGCGGACCGCTCCGGATTCGATCAGTCGGCGCATCGGCTGGCCGTGACCCCACAGCGAACCGAATTCGATATCGCCGGTGTCGGCGTGGGCGTCGAAATGAATCAGCGAAATCCGACCCTGGCCAAGCACATCGGCGATACCGGAGGTGTCGGAATAGGTGATCGAGTGATCGCCGCCCAGCACTATCGGAATCGGGCCGGCTGCCGCGATCGTCGCCACGGCTTCCCGGATCTGCCCGAGAGACCGTTCGATATCGCCGCTATAGATCTCCACATCGCCCGCATCGACAACATTGAGATCGCGTAGCGCATCGGTGCGCAGGGCAAGCGACGGCCGCGACCCATCATGCGGATTGTTGTCGGTGCCACGAATGGCCTGCGGACCGAACCGGGCGCCGGAGCGGTAGGAGGTACCGCCATCGAAGGGCGCGCCCAGGATCACGACGTCGGCATCGGCGAAACTAGCGGGTTCATCGAGGTCGGCTTTCGGCACACCCAGGAAGGTGAAGTCCGGTCCGAACAGGTTGCCAATTCGGGTCACCGCGTCACTCTAATCCGATGAGCGCTCCAGCAGTGCCCGCCGCAGCAGGTGCATAGCGACCGTCGTCGAGCGGTCCCGAACATCAAAGCGCTCCCCCGGAATCCGGATGCAGCGGGTAACCGTCGGTCCATCGGTCAGCATCACGGAAAACCACACAGTTCCGACCGGTTTCTCGGCGGTCCCGCCGCCTGGTCCGGCTACCCCGGTGGTCGCGACCGCTGTGTCAGCGCCGAAGCGATACAGCGCGCCGGCCGCCATCGCTTCGGCAACCTCGGCCGATACCGCGCCGTGTTCGGCGATCAGCGCGGCATCGACACCCAGCAGCGCCACCTTGGCTTCGTTCGCGTAGGCCACCACCCCACCAGCGACATAGTCCGAGGAGCCCGGCCGATCGGTGAGGCGCGCCGCCACCAGCCCCGAGGTGCAGGACTCGGCGGTGGCGATCCGTCGGCCGACCAGCAACCGGGCCACCTGCTCGTCGACCGAAGAACCGTCCTCGGAGAAGATCGTCGCCCCGTGGCGATCCCGCACCAGGTCCATCAGAGCCTGGTAGGTCGCCACGCTGTCCGGCTCATAGCGGGTGACCATCTCCAACTCGCCCCGGCGTAGACAGGTGGTGATCTCCAGGTCGCAGAACCCGGCGATCTGCCGCTCGGCTTCGCGAAGGGTGTCGGCCAGTCCAGACTCAGCCAGGCCGAACATCCGCACCGTCGACTGCCGATACTCGGTGCGCCCGGCGATGGCCTGCTGCACGGCGGCGGTCGCTATCGCGGCCGGCCACATCGCCTGCAGTTCTTGCGGCGGACCCGGCAACACCACGACCGTCGGCGTGCCCGGGACTACCGTCCCGGGCGCGGTACCCACCGGGTCGAGCACCGTGGCCCCGTCGGGCACCATTGCCTGTTTGCGGTTGGCTTCGCGGACCGCGTTGAAGTCGGTGTCCGGGAATCGGGCCATCCACTTGCTGAGGATCTCGGCGATCTTCGCTTCCATCGCCTCGTCGAGAACGAGCTCACGCCCACAGAACTGGGCGACGGTCGCTACGGTCATATCGTCGGCGGTGGGCCCCAGGCCGCCGGTTGTAACGATCAGGTCGACACCTTCGGCACGCAGGAACCGCAGTTGAGCCTCGATATCGGCGGCCCGATCACCGCAGATGGTGATGTGGGCCAG
Organism: Mycobacteriaceae bacterium; assembly: GCA_037138615.1. GTDB lineage: Bacteria > Actinomycetota > Actinomycetes > Mycobacteriales > Mycobacteriaceae > Mycobacterium. Next base: position 11,732 of record JBAXIA010000013.1, read on the forward strand.
TTCGACGCCCAGTTCCAGCAGGCGGTCGGCGACCCAGGGGCCATTGCGGTCGGCGACCCGTCCGGTCAGGACTTCGGTGCCGGTGACCAGGATGGCAGCGCGGACGCTCATGTGCCCGCAGTGGCGCCGGGTGACCGCACCACCAGTGGGACGGCGGGGAACTGGGCTGCCATTTCCGACCGTGACTTGCGCAGAGCGGCCGTGCCGTAGCCCTTCTGACGATGCGCCGGATGGATCCAGATCCTGACGTTGACCTCACCGCCAATCAGCTCGCCGAACACCATGCCGACCTTTTCCTCGCCGTCGAGGGCCACGAACCAGGCCGCCTCCTCGGCCCACAGACGATCACGCGCAGCACGGATCTCATCATCAAGGTTGCCCGCGGGTGATCCGGAGCCGTCTCCGGCCGCACCCATCTCCTCGGTGCGGGTGGCGAAGATATCGCGGTCCGATTCGTGTGAGAAAGCCCGCAGCCGCAAGCTCTCGTCCGAACTAGCCGGCCGCTCGCGAGCAGTGAAACTCAGTCGGCTGTTCAGATCGTCGAGTTCGGCCGCTATCTGCTTCCGAGATTCGGTGGTCAACTGGTCGAAGGACATGCTCATCACGGCCTCGCTGGCGATCCGCGGCGTGCCCAGCAATTCAGTGATGGCATCGACTGCCGATCTGCGGTCGGTGGACCCGACAATGACGTCAAGCACCTCGTGGCGCCGTTCCAGCGCGCTCATGAGGGCATCGGCGATTGCACGGCGGGTGACGGCGAGGTCGGCATCGATCATTGGATTAGCCTAGGGCCGAACCAGGCCCACATCCACCACAGGGAGTCCACCGCACCGTGCCGAAGAACTTCTTGAAGATCTTCGCGGTCATGCTCCTGCTGCTCTGTGCCGGTGACTACCGGGTGTTTGCGCGGCCCCAGCCGTCTGGGTCCCAGGACATCGAACTTGCCGAAGGATGGAAACTGATCTCCGCAACAACCCTGAAGGCTGACGGCGCGGCGATCTCCGCCACCGGCTACGACGACGGAGCATGGGTTCCGGTGTCGAAGATGCCCGCCACGGTGCTGGAGATACTGCAGGAAGCCGGCATCTACCCGAACCTCTACGTCGGCAAGAACCTGCGCACCGAAGTTCCGCAGGACCTCTATCAACAGGATTGGTGGTACCGGACCACCTTCACCGCTCCGGCCGGCTACCGGACCTATCAGCTCAACTTCCCCGGCATCAACTACCGGGCTGATATCTGGTTGAACGGCCATCGCATCGCCGACAGCAGCCAGATCGTCGGGATGTACACCGATCACACTTTAGATGTGACGCCCTGGCTGGTTTCTGGTAAGCCGAATACGCTGGCAGTCAAAGTGATTCCGGAACGTGCCATCCAAGACGTCAACGGTGTCGAGTTGGCTGACAGCTGGTACGACTGGATCAACTGGCGCTACCTCGGCTACCAGGGGCCGGGCAAAAACCCGGCCAACGGCAATTCGTTCGTCCCCGACCGCAACGCCGGAATCTTCAAGCCGGTTCAACTGCGAGCCTTCGGTGATGTCGGCATCGGTCCAGCTCTGGTGAACAGCCAACTACCCCTACCGGATACCGACAGTGCACAGTTGACGATTTATTCGACCCTGCACAACTACAGCAGCCAACCGGTCCGCGGTGTGCTGCAGGCAACAATCAACCGGGATGGTCAAGAGCCTGTCCGAGTTGCCCAACCGGTCACCCTCGCGATCGGCGAGGAGCGTGAAATCGCCTTCGCACCCGACGATTTCGCGAAGCTCACTATCGAACACCCAGATCTGTGGTGGCCCTACACCATGGGTAACCCCAACCTTTACGACCTGAGGCTGGACTTCATCCAGAACCGAGTCGTCACCACCACCTCGACACTGAGGTTCGGTATCCGAACCGTCAGTCAGGGCCGGGATACCGATGACCGCTCGGCCGCACCAGGTGGAAACTTCTATCTCCAGATCAACGGGCGGGACTTCCTGGTGCGCGGCGCCACCTACACCCCCGACCTGCTCTACAAGTACGACCCCGAACGCGATACGGCGATCTTGCGCTATGTCCGGGATCTGGGCCTGAACATGCTTCGGCTTGAGTCCAAGATCGCATCAGCCCGGTTCGTCGAGCTGGCAGATGAGATGGGCATACCGCTGATGTACGGGTGGATGTGCTGCAACCAGTGGGAGAAGTGGCAGCAGTGGGATGAAGAGGATCGACGTGTCGCCAGCGATAGCCTGCACTCGCAGATCGCGATGCTGCGGTCACATCCGGCGGCGTTCGTCTGGGCCAACGGAAGTGATGGCCGTCCGCCCGACAGAGTTCGCGACACCTACCGCAAAATCATCGACGACCTGCATTGGCAAAACGCCACCGTGGACACGGTCTCCTCGTTCGCCCGCGACGCCGAGGGCAACCCCCTGTGGGACGGTATCCAGATGGCCGGTCCCTATACCTGGCGACCGCCGTCGTACTGGTTCAGCGGCCGATACGGTGCGGCCCGGGGTTCGTCGGCCGAGCAGGGCGATAACGAACACATCCCGCCGTACGCCAGTCTGCGGCGGTTCATCCCGCCCGACAAGATGTGGCCGATCAACGACACCTGGTATTTCCATGCCGGCGCGGCGCCGCAGAACTCAAATCTGACCAATATCAGGCGCGTCATCGACCGCCGCTACGGCTTGTCCACGAGTGCCCAGATTTTCGCCGACAAGGCCCAACTCGCCCACTACGAATCCACCCGCGCACAGTTCGAATCGTTCGCCGCCAACGGCTGGGACAGCCATAAGATGACCATCTACTGGATGCTCAACAGCCACTGGCCATCCTTCTTCGGCAATTTATTCGACTACTACCTTCGCCCCGGTGGTGCCTACTACGGCGCCAAGAAGGGCCTGGAACCACTGTCAGTGGTGTTCGACTCCTACGCGGGTGGTAATCACCGTCAGGCAACCGTCACCGTGGTCAACCAGAGCCCGGAAGCCAAGCAGGACTTGCGGGTTCGGGTGCGCACCTACGATCTGTCCGGCAAAGTGCGCGACGACCGCACCGCGGACGGTATCGATATCGCTTCCGGCGCCACCGCCGCCGCGATGACCCTGCCCCCTGGACCGGCTGACTCCCGCGTGTTTTTCGTCCGCTGCCAACTCCTCGACACGGGTGGCGGCGTGATCACCGAGAACGTCTACTGGCAGTCCCAGGTGCCCGATGATGTCGGCCCACCCGCCAATGACACGGCGTTCGATTCCCGGCAGATCAGCTGGGCGGATATGACACCGCTGAACTCCATGCCCAAACCCGCACTGGACATCACAGCCCGGCGAGACGACGCCGACGCCGCAAGCGTCACCGTCACCCTTCGCAATTGGAGTGCGCAGATTGCGTTCTTCGAACGGGCTGAATTGCTCAGTTCGGCCGATGCCGACGAGATTCTGCCCATCTCCTACGACGACAACTATGTCACCGTGTTCCCGGGTGAGATCGTCGAGATCCACGGCCGCGTGCCCTCGCCCGGACCTACCCCGACCGCGGTGCGGGTCACCGGCTACGGCGGCGAACCGGTGGTGGTGGCGGTTCACTGACACGCGGCCACCAGGATCGCACGGCGCGGTTCCGGTGGCCTAGATTCGGTGCCGGGGCCGGCAGTGGGAAGGACTGACGACATTGCTTGAGCACGCCGTCGCCGTTGTCGCCGCCCTTGCGGGTGCTGTGTTCACCGCGATAGGGATCGTCGTGCGGCAACGGGCGACCATGGACGTGCCCGCAGAGCACGGATTGAGCCCGGTGATGCTGAATACCCTCCTGCGGCGGCCGCGGTGGTGGGCTGGCACCGCAGCCGCGGTGTGCGGTTACGTCTTCTATGCGATCGCCCTGGCCAACGGCTCGTTGCTGCTCGTCGCGCCACTGTTGGTCGCGGCGCTGCTGTTCGCATTGCCGATGAGTGCGTGGCTCTCACACCGTCGGGTTAGCCGGGCGGAATGGACGTGGGCCTCGTTACTCACCATGGCGCTGGCGGTGTTCGTCTCACTGGCCAAGACCAGACCCGGAGACTATGAGGGCGCAGAATGGCCCGCAGTGCTGGTTGCTGCTGGGTGCCTGCTCGCGGTGGCAGCCGGCGTGGTCGTAGCCGTACGGCTGTCCGGCTGGCGACGGGCGATCCTGCTTGCCCTCGGTGTGGGCGCGCTTTTCGGGGTCGTGGCGGTGCTGACCAAGATCGAGATGCAAATCCTCACCGAAGACGGCGCCGCCCGGCTGCTGAGTTCTCCGGTCACCTACACGCTGATCGCGGTGGCTGTGGCGGCCACCCTGCTCCAGCAATCCGCCTTTCATGCCGGTTCACTCAAGGCGTCGGTTCCTGCGATGCTGGTGCTGGAACCCCTGGTTGCGGTGCTCTTGGGTCAGGTGATCCTCGGTGAGCACCTGACCGTCAGCACCCGCAGTGCTATCGCCCTCGGCATTGCCACCGCCGCGATGGCCGTCGCGACCATCGCGTTGGGCCGCGACGAGGGCGCCTACGAAGACGGACTCGAGGCTGTGGCACCCCGCGATTGACGCCGTAGCGTCGTCTCCCCGCATGATGGAGGCGTGCTGTCATCGGAGGTCCTCGCCCAGATCGCATCCGGCCCTGCCGGCCCGGACATCGGCGCGTTCTTTGACCTCGATGGCACCCTGGTCGCCGGGTTCACCGCGGCTTCGCATGCCAGTGACCGACTGCGGAATGGGCAGTCCCGCATCGGCGAGGTGCTGGGTGTCGTCGAAGCCTCGGTGCGCTACAAACTTGGTCGCATGCAGTTCGACCGGCTGCTGACCCGAGGCGCGAGTTACCTGCGCGGCGAATCGCTGACCGGACTCAGTGATGTTGCCGATCGCGTATTCGCCGAGCAGGTTGCAAACAAGGTCTATCCGCTGATGCGGGACATCGTTTACGCCCATCAGGCACGCGGCCACACCGTCGTTCTCAGTTCGTCAGCATTGACCATTCATGCCGCACCCGTGGCTCGCGAACTGGGCATCATCGATGTGGTGTGCAACACCTTCGAACTGGATGAAAACGGAGTACTCACCGGACGGGTGAATAGACCCATCGTGTGGGGTCGCCAGAAAGCCGCTGCGGTACAACGCTTTTGCGCCGATCGCGGCGTGGAAATCCGGGAGAGCTACTTCTATGCCGACGGCGACGAGGACACGGCACTGATGACCTTGGTGGGGCATCCACGGCCGGTAAATCCCCGGGCGGGTCTGGCCGCGATGGCGGCGACGCACGGTTGGCCCGTGCTGCGGGTCACTGCGCCGGGTCAGCGAGGACCGGCTAATGCGCTGGGCCACCTGCCGGCCCTGGGCCGCGCCGCACTGGGAGCGGCGTTCAGTGCGGTCGCCCGGCGTGGCCGCGACAAACGCTGAGGCACGTCACGGAGTGCGGTGCGGGACGTCGGTCACCAGACCGCCGTCGACGACGAACTCTGAACCGGTGGAGAAGGACGACTCGTCGCTGGCAAGGAACACCACGAAGGTAGCCACCTCGTCAGGGGTACCCGGCCGCCCGAGCGGGGTCTGCACCATGTCTTCGGGCAGATGCTCGGTCATCGGGGTGCGAATGAATCCCGGGTGGATCGAGTTCACCCGGATATTGGAACTGGCCAGTTCCAATGCACAGGACTTGGTCAGGCCGCGCAAGCCCCACTTGGACGCAACGTAGCTGTGCACATAGGCGGCGCCGCGCAGCCCCTCTATCGAGGAGACATTGATGATCGACCCGCCCCCGGCCTCGATCATCGGACCGACCACGGCCTTGGTGCCCAACATCGGTCCGGTCAGGTTGACGTCGAGCACCTTCTGCCAACGCGCCACATCGAGTGTCTTAATCGGGCCCAGCTGGACGATCCCGGCGTTGTTGACCAGGACGTTGAGCTTGCCGAAGCTGCTCAGTGTGACTTCGACAGCGGCAGCCCAATCATCGGCACTGCTCACGTCCAGGTGGACGTAGCGCGCAGCGTCCCCCAGTTCATCGGCCAGTGCCTGACCCTCCTCGTCGAGGATGTCGCCGATCACCACTCTGGCGCCTTCTTTGACCAACATGCGGGCGTCTGCGGCACCCATACCGCGCGCCCCACCGGTGATCAGTGCGACCTTGTTATCTACGCGTCCCATGGAGCGTCACGCTACCTTGACTGTATGCATCCCCCGTGTCGCTTCGCTCCTGCCCGCCGGGTAGATCCCCCGTGTCGCTTCGCTCCTGCCCGCCGGGTAGATCCCCCGTGTCGCTTCGCTCCTGCCCGCCGATGACAATTCGCGTCGTTCATATCGGAACCGGAAACGTAGGCCGGCTTGCCCTGGCGGAATTGATCGACAACCCGGCCTTTGAACTCGTCGGACTCTGCGTGTCGACCAAGGACAAGATCGGCAAGGACGCCGGCGCCCTCGCAGGTCTGAACGTGGTGACAGGTATCAAGGCCACCGATGATCTCGATGCGGTTCTGGCGACCGAACCCGAATGCGCGGTGTACTGCGCGATGGGTGACACCCGCATGGTGGAGGCCATGGCTGATGTCCGCAAGATTCTCGCAGCCGGGATCAATGTTGTGGGGTCGGCGCCGGGTGTGCTCCAGTACCCGTGGCACGTCATGCCTGATAAATACATCGAGCCGTTCGAAGATGCTGGGCGGCAGGGTAATTCGAGTATCTACATCAACGGGGTCGATCCGGGGTTCATCACCGATCTGATTCCGCTGGCGTTTGCGAGTACCTGCGCGCGCATCGAGCAGGTGCGCTGCATGGAGATCGCTGACTACGCCACCTACGACGGCGCCACCGTGATGTTCGATGTCATGGGTTTCGGAAAGCCACTTGCCGAGGTGCCGATGCTGTTTCAGCCCGGAGTCTTAAGCGTGGCCTGGGGCTGCGCGATCCGGCAACTGGCGGCAGGGCTGAAGATCGAGATCGACTCGATCACCGAGAGCTACGAACGCGAACCGGCGGCGGAGGCATTCGATATCGCGGCCGGTCATATCCCCAAGGGCGGTGTGGCGGCGGTGCGCTTCGAGATCCGCGGAATCGTGGCAGGCCACCCCGCGATCGTCGTCGAACATGTGACCCGGCTCCGTGAAGATCTGCGATCCGACTGGGCCCAGCCCTGCCAGCCCGGCGGGTCCTACCGCGTCGAGATCACCGGCGAGCCGTCCTACCGCGTGGATATCGGCCCCACCAGCCGCCACGGTGACCACAACCACGCGGCGATCGCCGGCGCGGCGGCCCGCATCGTGAACGCGATCCCGGCGGTGATCGCCGCTCCCCCGGGCATCCGGACCACGCTTGACCTGCCGTTGGTATCCGGGGTCAGGGTCTACTCAGCGCCTCACGGGTGATAGCCGGGCACGAGTACCGCCCCCGGGTACCACCCATAACCGCCGTTCACGTACAGCGACAGGCACTGCGCCCGGAACGCTCCGCTCCCGACACTGCAGGCGAGCAGCGCGGTCTGATCCGGCGCTGATCCCAGCACCCGCGGCGGACGCGACGGCAGGGCGCAGTTGTTGACCTCAGGGTTCAGCGGAAACACACCGTTGTAGCAGGGGGCGCTCGGCTGACCGGGGTCTGCGGAGGCCACCGGCGACGCGGCAATTACCCCCGCTACCAGCGCTGCGCCGCTGAGTGCTGCTACTGCGAGCTCGCGGACAATGGCCATACCCAACACCTCTTCATCGACGACGCACTACGGTGAGCGCACTTCTAACGGTACTCCCGAGGTGAGGGCAGATGGGTGTCCCAATTCTGACGGCCTGCGCAGGGTTTTTGCTCGCAGTGCTATGGATGGACCTCATGTTCGACAGTCAGGCCGGCCTGCGGGGACCTGACCCCGACGAATCGACATTGGCTTCCATCGGCGCCTACTACCACCGGGCAACCACCACCTCCCAGCCGATGGGAACCCTGATCGCCGCGGTGATGGGCACCCTGCTGGTCGGTCTGGCAATCGAGGCATGGCGCGGCGAGCGCCCCGGCTGGGTCCTCATCGCCTCGGCGGTACTGGCCGGGGGTCCGATCCTGTTGGCGATGCTGCGAACAGTACCCAGCGCCGTCCGGTTGGGCCGGCGTGGCGATACCTCGGCCGAGCAATCCCGCCTTGCCAGAACCATCTATCGCGACCACGTCGTATGTCTGGTGGGTATGGCGGCATTTCTGCTGCTGTGGCTGACCGTGGCGGTATGGTCATGGTAGAAAACTAGAACACGTTTCAGTCGGTCCGCGACGCCCCAAGGAGCCGGTCATGCACACTTCCCTCTGCGACGAACTCGGTATCGAGTTCCCGATCTTCGCGTTCACCCATTGCCGCGACGTCGTGGTCGCCGTCAGTAAGGCGGGCGGATACGGAGTCCTGGGGGCAGTCGGTTACACCCCTGAGGAACTCGAGATCGAACTCAACTGGATCGACGAGCGGATCGGCGACCGCCCCTACGGTGTGGACATCGTGATCCCGAATAAGTACGAGGGCATGGACTCCGACATGGATCCCGAGCATCTGACCAAGATGCTGCAGGACATGGTGCCGCAGCAGCATCTCGACTTTGCCAAGAAGATTCTCGCCGACCACGGCGTGCCCACCGGGGACGCCGATTCGAACGCCCTGCAGCTGCTCGGGTGGACCGAGGCGACGGCAACCCCTCAGGTTGAGGTCGCGCTGCGGCATCCCAAGGTGACCCTGATCGCCAATGCGCTCGGCACGCCGCCGGTCGAGATGATCAAACATATCCACGAGTCCGGCCGCAAGGTCGCCGCCCTGTGCGGTTCGCCCGCGCAGGCGCTCAAGCACGCCGCGGCCGATGTCGACATCATCATCGCCCAGGGCGGCGAGGGTGGTGGCCATTGCGGTGAGGTGGGCTCGATTGTGCTGTGGCCCCAGGTCGTTAAGCAGGTCGCTCCGCGTCCGGTGCTGGCGGCCGGCGGGATCGGCAGTGGTTATCAGATCGCCGCCGCGCTGGCGATGGGATGCGAAGGCACCTGGTCGGGCTCACAGTGGCTGATGGTTGAGGAAGCGCACAACACTCCGGTACAGCAGGCGGCCTACGTCAAGGCGACCAGCCGCGACACCGTCCGCAGCCGATCGTTCACCGGCAAGCCATGCCGCATGCTGCGCAACGAATGGACCGACGCCTGGCAGACACCCGGCAACCCCGAACCGCTCGGAATGCCCCTGCAATACATGGTCTCCGGTATGGCCGTCGCTGCGACAAACAAATATCCCAACGAGACGGTGGATGTGGCCTTCAATCCGGTAGGTCAGGTCGTCGGTCAACTGAACAGGGTCGAGAAGAGTTCAGCGGTGATCGAGCGATGGGTGCAGGAATATCTCGAGGCCACCACCCGGCTCGACGAACTCAACGAGGCCGCCGCGGCGGTGTAGCGGGCAGGTCTGGTGCCTACCCGTTGCCTACTCAGCCGGGAAGAAGTAGCTTCCGTTGGCCCAATCGCCGGCCTTCAGATATCCGGACTGCCACCCCTGCGCGCCGAGGCACAACATCGGGAAGCCCTCCGGCGATTGCGCTGCGGCCTGCGACCCCGGGCACGGAGCGCCGGGGGTCTGGACTCCGTACAGCTTGGGCGAGATGACCCAGAAGCCGGTGCCCTCCGGTGGGCGGTAGAGACCCACGTATGACTGATTCTCGATGAAGTGGCAGGCCAGAACTTGTCCGTCACGGCCGCGGCCGAAGATGAACCTGTCCCACTGGTAGCACGGAGCGCTCAGGTTGGCGCCGTAGGTGATGCCCGGCACGTCGCCGGCATAGGACGGTTGGTCCCCGTCTGCGGCAGCCGACGGGGCGACCAGGAGCGCGCTGCCCACGACAGCTGCTGCGGTGACGATTTCGCGGAACATAGCGCAGATGCTAGCCGGTTGGACCCGGTCGGCTCGGCGGAACCGCCGGATCAGGGCGGGTAGCGGCAACCGATCCGGAAAAAGCCGCCGTGTCACCGCCGAAATCGCTGTCGGAGGTGGTTCGCTTGAGATGTCCGATACCAGCGGGAAGGATCCCGATGTCCGATCGCGAATACTCGTTCCTCGGGTTGGCGGCACTAGCCGTGGGCGTTGCGATCACCGTGTGTCTGCCCACCCCGCAACCAGAAGCAGCCGCGGCGCCGGCCGGGCCGACCAGCGATGAGCATGGCTATGTGGGCTCATCAGCCCGCTGCGACAACACTGCGACCCTGATGGCCTACGGCCGCACCGCGCGTGCCCTTGTGGTGATCTGCGTCAATCCGGACGGGAAACTCGAATATCGCGGCATGCGGATCAGCGACGAGGCAGGGATCGCGATGGCTGCCGCGCGCGCTTCTGACGGGACGATCATCGCCACCAACGACGGGGTCACCTATGCGGTGTCTCCGACCATGCTGCTGGTATCCGAGGGTGACAGCGTGATCTACCGCGATTCGTGGATCGAGTTCCGCCAACCCCGGTTCCCCGGGGTCGCCCCAACATCCTCGACGAGCCCGACCACTTCGGCCAGCCCGACCACTTCGGCCAGCCCGACTACTTCGGCCAGCCCGACTACAGCGGCCAACCCGAGCACTTCAGCGACCTCTCCAACGGTGAGTACCACGACGGTCACCATGACACCGACGACATCGAAGTCGGGCAGCTAAGACGGTCGCCGGGTTTTCCGAAGCCACCCACAGCAGGCCTGCTCGCCGTGTAGTCATGGATCACAGCATCAGTTCACATAGGAGGCGACGTATGGCTGGCCCGAACCTGCCCCCAGGTTTCGACTTCACCGACCCGGACATCCACGCCGAGCGACTGCCCGTCGAAGAACTCGCCGAACTGCGCAAGACCGCGCCGATCTGGTGGAACGAGCAGCCGCAGGACTTCGGTTTCGAGGACGGCGGCTACTGGGTGGTCACCAAACTCAACGACGTCAAGGAAATCTCGCGCCGCAGTGACGTCTTCTCCAGTCAAGAGAAGACGGCGATTCCGCGCTACCGGGACGGCACATTCGCCGAGCAGGTCGATCGGGGCAAATTCGTTCTGCTCAATATGGACGCCCCGCACCACACGCATCTGCGCAAGATCATCTCGCGGGCGTTCACCCCGCGGGCTGTCGAGGTGCTGCGTGCGGATCTGGCCCGCCGGGCTGCCGAAATTGCCCAGGAGGCGGCCGCGACCGGTTCCGGGGACTTCGTCGAACAGGTCTCAGCCGAGTTGCCACTGCAGGCGATCGCCGGCCTGATGGGTGTGCCACAGGATGAACGCAAGAAACTCTTCGACTGGTCCAACCAGATGGTCGGCGACGTCGACCCCGAGTTCGAGTCCAATGACGCGATGGGTGCGTCGATCGAGTTGATCATGTACGCCATGCAGATGGCCGCCGACCGCAATGCCAACCCGCGCGACGACCTCGTCACCAAACTCGTGCAGGCTGACGTCGAGGGACACAAACTCTCCGACGACGAATTCGGCTTCTTCGTCATCCTGTTGGCAGTGGCGGGCAACGAAACCACCCGTAACTCGATCACCCACGGCATGCACGCCTTCACCGAGTTTCCCGAGCAGTGGGAGCTGTACAAGAAGTTGCGGCCTGCCACCGCCGTCGATGAGATCGTCCGCTGGGCCACACCGGTCACCTCGTTCCAGCGCACCGCACTCCGGGATACCGAACTGAGTGGGGTAACGATCAAGCAGGGACAGCGGGTGATGATGGTCTATCGTTCGGCCAATTTCGATGAAGAGGTGTTCGACGATCCGTTCCAATTCAACATCCTGCGCGACCCCAACCCGCATGTCGGGTTCGGTGGCACCGGGGCGCATTACTGCATCGGGGCCAACCTGGCCAGGATGACGATCGACCTGATGTTCAACGCGATCGCCGATGCAATGCCCGACCTGACTCCGCTCGGAAAGCCTGAGCGATTGCGGTCCGGTTGGCTCAATGGTGTCAAACACTGGAATGTCGACTACACCGGCACTAAGGGTGGCTGAATCGACTTGGTCGCTGGATAACTCGACCGGTGAGCTTCTCATCCGGACCGGCGTCGCCGGGCCGGCCGCGAGAATGGGGCATCGGCTGACAATCATCATGGGGTCGTGGCGGGGGACGGTGCTGTGGCGTTCCGGTAAGCCACTGAGTGTGGACCTGACGGTGGTCGTCGACTCTCTTCAGGTGCTCAAAGGTGAAGGTGGCGTTACTCCGCTGTCAGGTCCGGAGAAATCAGTTGTCAGATTCAACGCGTTGAGGTCACTCGATGCCAAGAAATATCCGCACATCCGTTTCGTCGCAGACGATATCGTCAAGAAAGCCGCGAGGTACCGGCTCACGGGAACGGTGGATATCCACGGCAAGTCTCGCCCGCAGGTGGTCGAGCTGTCGGTTGACGCCACAGGTGAGGAGTGGACCATGTCCGCTCAAACCCGGATTACCCAGAGCGACTTCGGCGTCAAGCCGTACTCGTTGATGATGGGTTCGCTGAAGGTGGCTGATGAGGTGATGATCGAATTCACCGGAAAGCATCCGAGATGACGATCGGAACACGGCTCGGGCCCTGCGCGCTGCTCAGCCGTTGATGATGATCGGATCGCCGATATTGACCTGATTGAAATACCAGGCCGCGTTATCTGGTCCGAGATTGATGCAGCCATGACTGACATTCGCATAGCCCTGTGAACCCACCGACCACGGCGCCGAGTGCACGTACACGCCACCCCAGGTCACCCTGACTGCGTAGTTGACCGTCAGCTTGTACCCCTCCGGGTCTTCCAACGGGATTCCGATGGTTCGGGAATCCATCACCACGGTCTGCTGCTTCTCCAGAGCGCTGAAGGATCCGATCGGCGTGGGGTGTTTCGGCTTTCCCATCGATGCCGGCATCTGCCGCATGATCACTCCGTCGATGCTGACGGTGAAGGTATGCGCGGAGATGCTCGCCACACCCAGCGTGGTCGATCCGGTGCCGAAACTGCGCCGAACACCCCCGGCCAGCAAGGTGATCTGGGAGTGGGCCGGCCAGTACTGGTCGGGCACCCACTGCACGACGTCATTGCTGAGCCAGTCAAACTTCCCGGCTACGTTTGCCGGCGAAGTGACGGCGATCGTCTGTTCAGCGGCCCGACGGTCAGTGACCGGTCCGGTGAACGTCACGATGATCGGGTGGGCGACACCGACGGTCTGCCCATTGATGGGCCGCACCGACGCCACTGTTGCTGCGGCCGACGAGGGGGTCGTGGCGGCCGGGCTGGCAGGTGCCGAAGCCGTCATCGCAACCACGGCGATACCCGCGGCGGCGAGTGCGCGACGAAGTGCCCTGGTCATGGCTTCCTGTCCTGTCGATAGTCAGCGAGCAAAGCGCCAGTGTAGATGTTGACGCCATTGCGCTGTGCAGTCTGCACCACCGGCGCGCCCAGAGCGCATAAGCAGGGGCTGAACCGGCGAGCGATGCCGCGATCGCGATACCGAGGCGAATCCGCTTCGGCCGCTACCTGACGTTCAGGCGTGTTTTCGCGGCAGTGCGGCCACCATCGGGGTGTCTACCCCGACCGCACCCACAGCGTCGGCCCCACCGGGCGAGCCCAGTGGAACCCGCATGCCGGGAAGCACCTCGGCGAAGAACGCCGCGTTGTCGGCGAGGAACTTTCGTTCGCTCTCGGGCAGGTCGTCTTCATAGAAAATTGCGTCCACCTCGCACAGCAACTTGCAGGCGCCGCAGTCGACGCACTCCTCGGCATTGATGTACATGGTCCGGTCGCCCTCGTAGATGCAGTCAACGGGGCATTCCGCGGCGCACGCCTTGTGCTTGATATCCACACATTCGCTGGTGATCACGTAGGTCATGGCTGGCAGTCTATGTGTGACGCGCCGTACCAGATACGGACGCAAGGCCCTCACCACCAGGGACCAAAGTCCCCCGGCCCCGTTTCTGTCCTGCAAGTCAGCGGTAGAGCTGACCGGTGATGTCGGTAAACCCGCCGGGGTCCAACCGGTGGTCGGTCATGTCGCGGCATTCGCCGTAAACCTGCAGTACACCGCGGCGCGGGATGTCGGGGTGGCGGTAGTAAACGGCGGTCACTCCGTCCTTGACCAGCGTGTGACCGCCCGGGTGACGACCGGGCGCCACCCCCTCGGTCCATCCCTGCTTGGTCAGGGATCGCGCGATAGCGCGGAAATAGGCGGGCGTTTCGGTGATCGTGGGCGTATCGAAGTTCAGGTAGGCGCTGCCCTGGTAGGGCGGTGCATTGTCGGGCGCGCAGGACACCAGGATGTAGGTGCCGCTGGCCGCTCTGAGTCCGCCCGCTCGCACTAACTGCTGCGCCGATACGATCACCTGCTCCTCGGCCTGGGCATCGGTGATCGGATTGCGCGGCGCTTCCACAGCGGGGCCGCTCAGGTCGTAGACCCGGTGCATGACGATGAAGGTCGCCCCGAGGACCAGGGACATCAGCAATGCCGCCGCGATGAGCAGCCGTGATGATCGGGGGCGGAGTGTGTCTGTGTTCATACTTTCCTCGCCCGAAGCTGACGATCACCTGATGCTACCGGTCCTTGGGCGGCCCCGGCCGCCGTCTGTTCCGGCGAGGCTTTTCGCCGTTTTGGAGGTTTTCAGGCAAAGTTGATCCTATGAACGCAACCCATCCGCGTGCGGCGGGCCGCTCGGCGCGCCATCTCGCCGGGATGCTGGCTGCGCTGACTCTGCTCGCCGGCTTGGTTGCGGCGCCCGCAACCGCTGCCCCGGCGCCGGTGCCTCGTGCACCGCTGGACCAGTCCGCTCTGCTGAGTCAGGTGGTTCCCGGACTCGTCGACATCAATACGACATTGAGTTACCAGGGAGCTATCGGAGCAGGCACCGGAATCCTGCTGAACCCCGAGGGTGAGGTCCTGACCAACAACCACGTGATTGAGGGCGCTACCGAGATCACGGCGTTGAGCCTGGCCAACAGCCGGTCCTACCCCGTTGATGTGATCGGCTTCGACCGCGATAACGACATCGCGCTGGTGCGACTGCGGGGCGCGGGCGGGCTTCCGACCGCGGTCTTGGGCACCTCGTCGTCGCTGGCCGTCGGCGACCCGATCGCGGCGATCGGTAACTCGAACGGGTCCAGTGCACCGCCGAGTTATGCGCCAGGCACGGTAACTCAGATCGGTGCCTCCGTTCGCGCTTCCGATGAGTCCGGCGGCGGTTCCCGGGAGTTACACGACTTGATCCGGGTGGCGGCCGAAATCCTTCCGGGCGACTCCGGCGGTCCCCTGGTCAACGGGATGGGCCAGGTGGTCGGCGTCAATGTTGCCGCCACCCTGACCTATCGCATGGGTGGAGTCGCGGGCGGTGAGGGATTTGCGATCCCGATAGACCGGGCTTTGGCGATCGCCAACCAAATCCGCGCCGGCGCGGCGTCGGACTCCATCCATCTTGGTGATACCGCATTCATCGGAGTCGGCATCGCAGACCCCTCCCCGATGAGTCGTGGACCGGCCGGCGCGGTGGTGCGACAGGTCCTGCCGGATACCCCCGGCAGGCAGGTCGGGCTTTTCAGTGGTGACGTGATCACGGCGGTCGACGGTATACCGATCAGTTCGGCGGCGAACCTGTCCAGCGTCATGGATCAGCATCGACCCGGTGACACCATCGTGTTGACCTGGATCGACCGCGGCGGCATCCCCCACAGCGCGCCACTGGTGCTGGCCAAGGGTCCGGTCGGTTGAACGCCCGGTCAGGGTTTGTATCCCTGGCGGTTGTGGCCTTGATGTTCGGGGCGCCGGCGTCCGGGATCGCGGCCGCCGACGATATCGGGGGGTCTACCGAGCCGTCGTACTCCGAGCCGTCGTACTCCGAGCCGTCGTACTCCGAGCCGTCGTACTCCGAGCCGTTGTACGAACTCGTCGATTCCGCGACCCAACGACTGCAGACTGCCGATCCCGTGGCGGCCAGCAAGTGGCTCACCGGCGGAACGATCACTGATCCCGCCCGAGTGCAACAGGTGCTGGAGACTGTGGCACGCGATGCCGAATCAGTAGGTGTCCCAGCTGATTACGTCACGACCCTCTTCGCCGACCAGATCGACGCCTCCGAGGCTATTCAGTACAACCGGTTCTCGGCATGGAAATTGGACCCGTCGGCCGCGCCGTTACTAGCACCTGACCTGGCCGCATCACGCGCACTGATCGACGGGCTCAACCACCGCATGGTCAGCCTGATCGCTGCCGACCGACCGGTGTTGGAGTCACCGGATTGTCCTATGCGGCTCGCGGCGGCCAGGGACGCCGTCACCCAGGCCCGCCAACTCGACCCGCTCTACCGGCAGGCGCTTGACGCCGCCACCCGCTCCTATTGCCGCCCCTGACGCGACACGATCGGCAGTAGGGCCAGGTTCCGGCGGCTCGGGGCATAGCCTGTCAGTGTGGCTGGTGTTACGCGTGTGACTAGTGCGGCGATGGGCGCCGAGTCTTGGAGGTAACCCGCCGCAACTTTGTCATGGCTGCGATCGCCTCGTTTGGGCTGCTCGGCGGCTATTCGATGCTCGATGACTCGGGCGCAGGAACCGCACCCGGCACCCCGCCGAACGCGCTGCTTCCCCCACCGCCCATCGGCCAGCGGATCCCTCTCCCGGGCGGTGGCGAGCTCAGCCGACTTCCCGGTGACGCCGACCTCCTCGCGCTGACGGTCGATGACGGGGTGAACTCCGAGGTGGTGCGTCTCTACGCCCAACTGGCACAGGACACCGGAATCCGACTGACGTTCTTCGTCAACGGCATTTACGACTCCTGGACGGAGAACGCCGCACTGCTTCGCCCGTTGGTCGACTCAGGCCAGGTTCAGCTTGGCAACCACACCTGGTCCCATCCGGATCTGACCACCGTGGATCAGTCGACGGTCGCTGACGAACTTCAGCGCAACCATCGCTTCCTTCGCGACATGTTCGGCGTGGATGCCACACCGTACTTCCGGCCGCCATACGGTAACCACAACGACGTCGTGGACGCCGTCGCCGCTGAACTCGGTTACCGGACGCCCACGCTGTGGTCGGGATCGCTGTCGGACTCCTCGCCGGTTACCGAGGACTACATCGTCTCAATGGCCGATCGATATTTCGTTGCGCAGAGTATCGTCATCGGACATCTCAACCATCTACCGGTCACCCATGTCTTTCCCGCGCTTCTTGATATCGTCCGCGCGCGAAACTTGAGAACCGTCACCCTCAACGACGTATTCTTGCAACCCGAAATCCCCTATGTCACAACGTTCTAACGCACTCGCGATGCGCGACAGCGCCACTGCGCATACCGGCAGGTAGGCCGTCGCCCACCGCGGAACTTCGAAGCGCACCCGGCAGCCGCCGGGGGCAGCGGTGACCTGGTGTCCGGTGGCACGCACTCCCGAGACCTTCCAGGTCCAACGGTGGCCGGGTTCGAATTCGGTGATCACGAATGGCAATCGCACCCCGACCGCGGTCCAGACGTCTCCCCGCGTTCCGAGGCTCAGGCCGGTAGCCCCGTCATGCAAGATCGCGCGCCGTACAGAAGGTCCCCAGAGCGGCCACGCCGTCACATCCACCAGCAGGTCCCATGCCGCCCCGGGCGGGGCGGCGATGAAACGGTCGATGCCCGCAATGCCCGGCCCCAGAATTACGCCCACGGTGCCGTCCCCACACCCGCAGACGTTACAAGCCTAGGATCTTCCACCATGGATGGTTCTGTAACGGTTCACATGAGCGCGCCGGCTGACAAGATCTGGGATCTCATCGCGGATGTCCGAAATACCGGTCGCTTCTCCCCTGAGGTCTTCGAGTCGGAATGGCTCGACGGTGCCACCGGTCCGGCCCTGGGCGCAAAGTTCCGCGGACACGTCCGTCGCAACGAGATCGGCCCGGTGTACTGGACGATCTGCCGCGTGACGGCCTGCGAGCCTGGTCGGGAGTTCGGCTTCGCAGTGCTGGGTCCGGGCGATGTGGCGGTCAACAACTGGCACTACCGGCTCAGCCCGGCCGGTGACGGTACCGATGTCACAGAGTCGTTCCGGCTCAACAACTCGGCGCTGTCACGGGTGTTCTGGATGTTCGCCGGCTACCTGCGCGGACGGCGCAATGTGCGGGATATGCGCACCACCCTCGAGCGCATCAAGAAAGTCGTTGAAGAGCAGGCGTAGCAGAGGGCAGGCCTCCGGCGTCTAAATCCCCCTGCCTCTAAAGTGGGGTAGATCACTCGCTACCAAGGACGGGACGGCACCTATGGGCATCGCAAACGGGGGCATCGCAACTCGCGTCAACGGCCAGGCGCCCCCGACGGTCCCGCTGGCGGACATCAACCTGGGCACGATCGAGTTCTGGGCGTTTGACGACTCGGTCCGGGACGGAGCGTTCGCGACTCTGCGCCGAGAGGCGCCGATCACGTTTTTCGAAGAGGTCGGCTACGAGGGATTCGAAGCGGGCGCCGGTCACTGGGCGCTGATGAAATTCGACGATGTCCATTACGCCAGCCGGCACCCGGAGATCTTCAGTTCGGTGCCCAACATCACCATCGCCGACCAGTCACCTGAGGTGGCCGAGTACTTCGGTTCGATGATCAATCTCGACGATCCGCGTCACGCGCGGTTACGCAATATCGTGCGCAGCGCCTTCACGCCGAAGGTGGTCGCGCGGACCGAGGAATCGGTTCGTGATCGCGCCCGCCAGTTGGTTTCGGATCTGATCGCCAACCACCCTGACGGGAGGGGCGAACTGGTGGCCGAATTGTCCGGACCGCTGCCACTCCAGGTGATCTGCGACATGATGGGCATCCCGGATGACGACCATCAAAAGATCTTCCACTGGACCAACATCATCCTCGGCTTCGGAGACCCGGATCTGACCACCGACTACGAAGAGTTCATGAAGGTCTCCATCGATATCGGCACCTATGCCACCGCGCTTGCCGAGGATCGCAGGGCCAACCCACGCGATGATCTGACCACCGCACTGGTGGCCGCCGAGGTCGACGGCGAACGGCTGACGTCCGCTGAGATCGCGTCGTTCTTCATCCTGCTGGCCGTCGCCGGAAACGAAACCACCCGCAACGCGATCAGTCATGGTGTGCTGGCACTGTCCCGCTACCCCGAGCAGCGTGAGATCTGGTGGAGCGACTTCGACACCCATACACCGTCCGCGGTTGAGGAGATCGTGCGCTGGGCATCCCCGGTGGTGTACATGCGTCGCACCGCCACCCGCGACGTCGAACTCAGCGGGGTCAAGATCGCCGCGGGCGACAAAGTGACCATGTGGTACTCCTCAGCCAACCGCGATGAGGACAAGTTCGACAATCCCTGGAAGTTCGACGTGGCTCGGGCACACAACCATCACCTCGGGTTCGGCGGCGGCGGTACGCACTTCTGCCTCGGCGCGAACCTGGCCCGCCGTGAGATCGCCGTGGTGTTCGAGGAGTTGTACAACCGCATGCCCGATATCACCGTCACCGAGGAGCCGGCGATGCTGCTGTCAGCTTTCATCCATGGCATCAAGAGATTGCCTGTCAGCTGGACACCGGCTCCCTGAACAATGGCGACGATCAAGGAGCGACTGCACTGGTTCGCCATGCACGGCGTGGTCCGGTCAGCAGCTGGTTTGTCAGCGAGGCGCGGTGATCTGCAGGCTCGGCTGGTCACCGATCCTGCCGTTCGTGCCGATCCGGTTCCGTTCTACGAGGAGTTACGCTCGCACGGCCCGATGGTGCCATCCAGGGTCGGCTACCTCACCGTTGATCACACGATCGCCAACGAGTTACTGCGCTCCGACGACTTTCGGGTGATCACATCGGGCGCCAACCTGCCCGCACCGCTGCGGTGGCTGGAACGCCGCACGCGGGCCGATCTACTGCACCCACTGCTGGCACCGTCGCTACTGGCCGTCGAACCGCCCGAACACACCCGCTATCGCAAGACGGTCTCGTCGGTGTTCACCTCGCGGGCGGTGGCCGGGTTACGCGGCGGGGTCGAGTCGACTGCGGAAGAGTTGCTCGCCGGACTCGCGACCGATACCGGTGTGGTCGATATCATCGACCGGTATTGCGCCCAGCTTCCGGTGTCGGTAATCAGCGAGATCCTTGGCGTGCCGGAATCCGATCGGTCGAAGATTCTCGAATTCGGTGAATTAGCCGCTCCCAGTCTGGATTTCGGCTTGGGCTGGCAGCAGTATCAGCGCGTTCAGCATGGCATCGCGGGTTTCAACGACTGGCTCGGCACGCATTTGCAGCATCTGCGTGAACACCCCGGCGATGACCTGATGAGCCAACTCATCGAGGCGTCAGAGGACGGCGTTCGGCTGGATCAGACCGAACTGCGCGCTGTCGCCGGCCTGGTGTTGGCAGCCGGATTTGAGACCACCGTCAATCTGCTCGGCAATGGGATCCGATTGCTGCTCAACCACCCCGACCAGTTGGAGATCCTCACCGGCGATCCGTCGCTGTGGCCGGGAGCGGTCGAGGAGATTCTTCGACTCGAGTCCCCGGTGCAACTCACCGCAAGAGTGGCGAGGAGGGATACCGTCGTCGCCGGCACCGCTGTCAAGCGCGGCGAGGTGGTGGTGATCTACCTCGCCGCTGCCAACCGCGACCCGATGGTCTTCGACGACCCTCAGCGGTTCGACGTGCGCCGGCCCAATGCGGGCAAGCATCTCGCGTTCTCCGGTGGCCGGCATTTCTGTCTGGGTGCGGCACTGGCCCGGATCGAGGGCGAAGTCGGCCTGCGCCGGTTCTTCACTCACTTTCCTGACGTGCAACTCGCCGGTGCCGGACTGCGGCGGGATACCCGGGTCTTACGGGGGTGGGTGCGGCTTCCGGTCCGGCTGAGGTCGGCGGCCCGAAGCCCCGCGGCACCGGGTGATCGTTGACACCGGGCAACCCGGGCTGTTGGGTGGGGCGGTGAGCTTCGACACGATCATCCGCAACGGCCGCTGGTTCGACGGGACCGGCTCGCCCTCGGCGATCCGCAATATCGGGATCCGAGACGGTCACATCACCGCGGTCACCCCACACACGCTGGATGAAACCACCTGTCCGCAGGTCGTCGATGCTGACGGCAAGTGGGTGCTGCCGGGGCTGGTCGACATTCACACCCACTACGACGTTGAAGTGCTCGGGGGCCCCGGCCTACCGGAATCCGTGCGACACGGCGTGACCACGGTGCTGATTGGATCCTGCTCGCTGTCGACGATTCACATCGGAGGCGTCGACGCCGGGGACCTGTTCGGCAGGGTGGAAGCAATTCCCCGTGAGCACGTCATCAACGCGATCGATGAGATGAAGACCTGGAATACCGCCGAGGACTATTTAGCGGCCCTGGAGTCACGTCCGCTGGGACCCAATATCGCCGCATTCATCGGGCATTCCGATATGCGCACGGCCACCATGGGCCTGGATCGAGCCACCCGCAAACAGATGCGGCCCACCTCGTCGGAACTCGCCGAGATGGAGCGCATGCTCGCCGAGGCCCTCGACGCCGGCTTCCTCGGGATGTCTTCCATGCAGTTGCTCTTTGACAAGATCGACGGCGAGACCTGTCGATCGCGTACTCTGCCGTCGACCTACGCCAAACCGCGCGAGCTGCGTCGGCTCAAGTCCGCACTGCGTCGTCGGGGCCGCGTGCTGCAGTCCGGACCTGATATTGAAAATCCGTTCAACGTGTTGTCCCAGGTTGCTCAGTCACTTCCGTTGTTGCGCAAGCGGCTCAAGACCAGCCTGCTCTCCGCCGCTGACGTCAAATCCAATCCATTCGCGATCGCACTCCTCGGTCCACTGGCACGGTTTGTCAATCGGTTCGGAGCCGACTTCCGCTGGCAGCATCTGCCGGTGCCGTTCGAGGTGTACGCCGACGGTATCGATCTGGTCGTGTTTGAGGAGTTCGGTTCCGGTGCCGCCGCCCTGCACCTGCGCGATGAGGTCGCGCGCAACGTACTGCTGGACGATGAGCAGTACCGTCGGCGTTTCCGGAAGGACTACGACCGCAAGTTC
>JBAXIA010000014.1:0-33450 GCA_037138615.1 Mycobacteriaceae bacterium
CCAGGAGACTACTGCGGGGAAACGGAGTCAGGGTTGTCCGTCTGATCCGGGTCGGAGGGTTGTGGGATCGGCTGCCTATTGAGCCAGTCCTTGAGCCGGAACAGCTGGTTTGCCACCAGCCCCAGGGCCGCCAGCGCCAGACCGCCGACGATCACATAGGTCACCATGGCTAGGCCTTTCTCCGCTTCCGAGCCTACGCACCGCGGAGCCGGGTGCCAGGCTTCGCCGCCTATCCTTGGCGGGGTGTCTGAACCAGTCGGCGGTGACGTTCGCGCATTGCGCGCGCGACTCGACGGTCTGACCATCCGCGATGCCACCAGGCTGGGCCGGCGACTGAAATCGTTGCGCGGGCCGATGAGTGCAGCAAAAATCCAGGATCTCGCCGGTCGGATCAGCGCCGCCGAGGCGGTTGTCGCCGCCCGGATGGCCGCGGTGCCCGAGATCACCTACCCGGATCTGCCGGTCAGTCAGTTCCGCGGCGAGCTCGCCGCCGCTATTCGCGGCCATCAGGTCGTGGTGGTCGCCGGTGAAACCGGATCCGGCAAAACCACCCAGCTGCCCAAAATCTGCCTCGAGAGGGGGCGCGGCGTCCGCGGCATCATCGGACACACCCAGCCTCGACGGCTGGCGGCGCGCACCGTGGCCGAGCGGATCGCCGACGAGTTGGGATCCCCGCTCGGTACAGATCGGCGAGCAGCCATCAGTCCGGTTGGCTACACGGTGCGTTTTACCGATCAGGCAGGTGATCGCACACTGATCAAGCTGATGACCGACGGCATCCTGCTCGCCGAGGTCCAGCGTGACCGGCGCCTGTTGCGCTACGACACCCTGATCCTGGACGAGGCACATGAGCGCAGCCTCAACATCGACTTCCTGCTCGGCTACCTGCACCAGCTGCTGCCCCGTCGCCCGGACCTCAAAGTGATTGTCACTTCCGCGACAATCGAACCGCAGCGCTTCGCCGCCCACTTCGGTGGTGCCCCGATCGTCGAGGTGTCCGGCCGGACCTATCCGGTTGAGATCCGTTATCGCCCATTGGAAGTCGTTCCGGCGACCGAGGCCGGCGACGATCCTGACGACCCCGACCATGAAGTGGTTCGCAGTGAGCCCCGCGATCAGACCGAGGCGATCATCGATGCCATCGAGGAGCTTGCCGCTGAACCACCCGGTGACGTACTGGTGTTCCTATCCGGTGAGCGCGAGATCCGCGATACCGCCGAGGCGGTGCGCGCTGCGATGCCGGGTGCGGAGGTGCTGCCGCTCTACGCGCGGCTGCCCACCGCCGAGCAGCAGAAGGTGTTCTCGATCAACACCAGCCGACTGACGCGGCGCATCGTATTGGCCACCAATGTCGCCGAGACATCCTTGACCGTGCCGGGAATTCACTATGTCATCGACCCCGGGACCGCGCGAATATCGCGCTACAGCAGGCGTACCAAGGTGCAGCGACTGCCGATCGAACCCATCTCCCAGGCTTCGGCAGCGCAGCGAGCGGGGCGGTCCGGCCGCACCGCCCCGGGTGTGTGCATCCGGCTGTACTCCGAGCGAGACTTCACCGGTCGGCCGCGCTTCACCGACCCGGAAATCCTCCGCACCAACCTGGCCGCGGTGATCCTGCAGATGGCCGCGCTCCAACTCGGTGACGTGGCGAACTTTCCGTTTCTCGATCCGCCTGAGCGCCGCAGCGTCAACGACGGCGTGCAACTACTTCAGGAACTCGGAGCATTCGATGACACCGGCACCATCACCGAGCTAGGTCGGCGCCTGGCCCAACTCCCGGTCGACCCGCGCCTGGGCCGGATGATCCTGCAGGCGGACACCGAGGGCTGTCTGCCTGAGGTGCTGGTACTTGCTGCGGCACTGTCGATCCCGGATCCGCGGGAGCGTCCCGCTGACCGGGAGGAGGCCGCCCGGCAAAAACACGCCCGCTTCGCCGACGAGAATTCCGACTTCATGTCATTTCTTAACCTGTGGAACCATCTGCGGGGGAGGCGGAAGGAAATGTCCGGCAGTGCTTTTCGCCGAATGTGCCGTGAGGATTTTCTGCATTACCTGCGAATCCGGGAGTGGCAGGACCTCACCGGCCAGTTGCGCAGCATTGCGGCCGGAATCGGTCTGCGATCCGGCGGGGAAACCGATCACACCCAACCCGCCGACCCGGCGCGCATCCATGCGGCCCTTGTTGCCGGACTGCTGTCCCACGTGGGTCTCCGCGAGGGTGAGTCACGCGAATACGCCGGGGCGCGAAATGCCAAGTTCGTCCTGGCGCCCGGCTCGGTGCTGACCAAGCGCCCACCGCGCTGGATCGTGGTTGCCGATCTGGTGGAGACCAGCCGACTGTACGGGCGTACCGCGGCGCGTATCGAGCCGGAGACCGTCGAACGCGTCGCCGGGCACCTGGTGCAGCGCAGCTATAGCGAGCCGCATTGGGATGTTGCGCGTGGTGCGGTCATGGCGTTCGAGCGGGTCACCCTGTACGGCCTTGCCCTGGTTGCGCGCCGCCGGGTCTCCTATGCGGCGGTGGACCCAGAGCTGGCCCGCGAACTTTTCATCAGGCACGCATTGGTCGACGGCGAATGGCAGACCCGCCACGATTTCTTCGCCGACAATGCCCAGCTTCGGACGCAGCTTGTGGAACTCGAAGAGCGGGCACGTCGGCGTGATCTGCTGGTGGGCGACGACGAGATCCACGATTTCTACGACGCCCGCATTCCTCCCGAGGTGGTGTCGGCACGACACTTCGATGGGTGGTGGAAAAAGCAGCGCCATCACACACCAGACCTGCTGACCATGACTCGTGACGATCTGTTGCGAGTGCAGGACGCCGATACCGAGCGGCCTGACCATTGGCAGTCCGATGACCTCGCTCTGCCGCTGAGCTATCGGTTCGACCCGGGTGCCGAAGACGACGGTGTGACCGTGCACGTCCCGGTTGCAGTGCTGGCTCGCCTGGGTGGAGAGCAGTTCAGCTGGCAGGTACCCGCGCTGCGCGAAGAACTCGTCACCGCTCTGATCCGTTCGTTGCCAAAGGATTTACGGCGCAACTTTGTTCCCGCACCGGACACCGCCCGAGCGATACTGGATGATCTCGAATCGACCGGGGATTCGATGCTGGAGGCCCTGCAGTACGCACTCCACCGGCGCACCGGTGTCCTGGTCCCGGTCACCGCGTTCGACCTCGATAAGCTGCCCGCGCACCTGCGAGTGACCTTTGCCGTCGAGGGGGCCAACGGTGCAGAGGTGGCTCGCGGGAAGGATCTCGACGAGTTGCAGACGCGCCTTGCCGGTCAGGCCACCCGCGCTGTTACCGACGCGGTCGCGGGTGACCTTCAGCGCAGCGGTTTGCACGGTTGGCCCGATGACCTCACCGAGTTACCGAGCACCGTTGCAAGCCAGGTTGATGGTCACAGTGTCCGGGGCTATCCCGGTTTCGTTGATACCGGTCACGCCGCGGATATTCGAGTATTCGCAACCGCATCCGAACGTGACGCCGTGATACGGGCGGGAGTTCGCCGACTGCTGCGGATGAGCACGCCTTCGCCGGTGAAATCGCTAGAGAAGGGACTCGGTCCTCGAAGGCGTCTGACGCTGGCGACAAATCCTGACGGGTCACTGTCGGCCCTTCTGGATGATTGTGTCGATGCCGCTATCGACGTGCTGGTTCCGACCCCGATCTGGACTCGCGTGGATTTCGACGCATCGCGGCAACAGGTGCACAACGACCTGCCGTTGACGGCCGCTGGCATCGTTGACAGCGTCGAGAAGGTACTCGCTGCTCTTCAGGAAACGGAGCTGGCGCTGTCCGGGCCTTCGTCGGCGGCACAGGCCGACGCCGTGGCTGACATCCGCGGACAATTGGTAGCGCTGCTGCCGCGGGGATTCGTCACCGAGACCGGAGCCGCGCGTCTGGGCGATCTGACCCGCTATCTCACTGCGATCGCCCGCCGGATCGAACGGCTGCCGCATGCGCCGGCCGCCGACCGGGACCGGATGCAGCGAGTCCATACCGTGCAGGGAGCCTACGACGAACTTCTGCGGGCGTTATCACCCGCGCGGGCCACCGCGGATGACGTCCGTGATATCGCACGGATGATCCAGGAGTTGCGAGTCAGCCTGTGGGCACAGCAGTTGGGTACTCCGAGGCCCGTCAGCGAGCAGCGTATCTATCGCGCCATCGACGCGGTCCTGGCTTAGTGCCGCCGATAGACTGCTGAAGGTGGCCCCCCAAGACGATCGTCTCTCAGCGGACGACGCACGCATTCTGAATCTGGAGTCGGCGGCCATTACCGGTCATACGCTGAAGCTGGTCATTTTGGAGCCGGGAACTCATCCACTTGATTTGGATTTGCTCAGAGCGACAGTGGCGCAACGACTTTCAGCGACGCCGCGGGCACTTCAGTGCGTCGAGGCTGCAGGTCCCAGCCCGCGGTGGGTACCGACCAGGAACTTCGATATCAGCGACCATGTCCGGCGCGTGCCGGTGCCCGAATCCGCTTCGCAGACGGACCTGTGGCAGGTCGTCAGTGGCCTGATGTCCGAGCACCTTGACCGCAACCGGCCGCTGTGGACCTTTGACGTGATTGGCCCACTCGACGACGGGCGGGAGGCGATAGCGGCGCGTATTCACCATGCGATGGCCGATGGTATCGCCGGAGTGCGGTTCCTGGAATCGGTGCTCTTTGATAGCGGCCCTGATTCGTCGTTGGTCGAGGGACCGCGGCTAGGCCTGAGGCCGGCCGCCAAACCGCTCACAAGGGAAGACGAGATACGCCGCCTGCCCGGTGCGGTCCTGCGCGAGTTGGGCCACCGCGATTCGCACTCACCCTTCGACAAGCCGATCACGGTGGCGCGTGAACTGGCCTTCACCGTCGCACCACTTGCGGAGATGAAAGAGATCGGCGGCTCCCGACCGGACGGTGCCACTGTCAATGATGTCCTGCTCGCGATCATCGCCGGCGGATTGCGCGAGTGGCTGCCCGCCGACTCCTCGCGGGCCCGCCATTTGCGCGTCCAGGTTCCGGTCAGCCTCCACCACCGCGATGAGGGTGCGGGCACCGCGGGAAATCACGACTCGTTCATGAATGTCGACCTGCCACTCGGGGAACAGGACCCACTGGTTCGGCTGGATCTGATCAGCGCCGAGACCACAAAGCGTAAGCGCCTCGACGATGCTGAGGAGATGTACGACCTGTTTCACGCCCTCGGCCGGGTGAAGCTCATCGACAAGGCGATTACGCGTCTCGCCAGCAGCGCAAGCGAGTTCAGCCTCGCGATCTCCAACGTTCCCGGTCCGACCAACCCGGTCAGCGTTGCCGATCGCGTGGTCCAGCATCTTTTCTCGTCGTCGGAACCGGGCGCCCATCATGCCCTGCGCATCTCTGCGATCTCCTGCTCCGGCGATATCGGAATCGGGTTGTGCACTGATCCGTCTGCACTTCCGGGCATCGCCGGACTGGCTGACGCGATAGAACGCTCGTACGTTGAGTTACGGAGCGCAGCGATACCGATGTGAGGATCAGTCCCTAGGCGATACCAACCGCCACCCGCGGCGCGTCCTCGACGATCGCGTTATCCAGCACAAGATCAGCTACCCGCGCCCGGTGTTGCTCAGCACTTCCCAGCAGTGCGGCATCGGTCGCGGCTCGCTTGAAGTACAGGTGTGCCTGGTGTTCCCAGGTGAAGCCGATCCCGCCGTGTACCTGAATGGCGTCGGCGGCGATCCGGCTGAACGCGGCTGAGCATGTCGCCTGCGCGATGCTGACTGCCAATGCCGGATCGTCGCTCCCCTCCGTCAGCGCCCAGACCGCGTGGTAGGCCGTCGAGCGGGCATGCTCGAGGTCGACGAGCATATCGGCCAGTCGGTGCTTGACCGCCTGGAAGGAGCCGATCTGGCGGCCGAACTGCAAGCGTGACTTGGCGTAGTCCACCGACAGATCAAGCATGTGCTGGGCCGCGCCGATCTGTTCGACCGCGAGCAGCGCCGACCCGACTTCCAGGGCGTGGGTGATCACCCGTTCGGCCGTTGCGGGCCCGGCCAGCAGCCGCGCGGGGGAGTCGGAGAAGATCACGTCCGCCTGTGGCCGGGTGAGGTCCATCGTGACCAGTGGGGTGCGCTGCGTATCGCTGCAGTCGACCGCGTACAGGCTCACACCCTCGGAACCCTTGGCCGCCACCAGAACAACGTCGGCCGCCGCGGCATCGACCACCCGGGCGGCGGTTCCGGTGAGCACTACACCGTCGCCGCTACCGACAGCGGTCACGGTGACATCCGGATCAAAAGCCCCCGCGGAGTCGTTGACCGCAAAAGCGGCGGTGCGCTCACCGTCGACCAGCGCGGCCAGCAGCTCATCTCGCGCTGCTCCGCTGCCGCATGCCACGAGGGCGGGGATGGCGAGGTAGACCGTGCCGAAGAGCGGTCCGCAGCTCAGCGCGGCACCGAACTCCTCCACGGCGACAGCCTGATCCACCAGTGTTCCTCCGACACCGCCGTCGGCTTCGGGCACTGACATTCCGAGCACGCCGAGCTCCGTACCCAGCCGCCGCCACACGGCGGGGTCATAGGTGATGTCGGATTCCATCAGCCTGCGCACTGTCGGCTCGTCGAAGCTTTCGGCGCAGAACTTGCGCACCGCCGCGCGCAGCTGTTGCTGCTCGGTGGTGAAGCTGAACTCAGCCACGGGGTACGTCCTTCCACGGCATTCCGGCGTCGGCGCGCAGATCGCCGGGCAGGCCCAAGACCCGTTCACCGAGGATGTTGCGCATCACCTCAGAGGTGCCGCCCTCGATCGTGTTGGCCCGGCTGCGCAGGTAGCGCTGCTGGATCGGTCCCCGCCAGTCGCCGCCGGTGCCGGTACCGTGCATCGCGTAGCTGTGATACAGAATCCCTTCCGGCCCAAGCAGATCCATGCAGAATTCGTAGATGCGTTGATTGAGCTCAGCGCCGACCATCTTGCCGATCGACCCTTCCGGGCCGGGCCCACCGGCAGTGGCGGAGGCCCGCGATCGCTCGGAGGTGAGCCGCTGCGCCTCGGCGCGCAGCCATAGCTGAGTCAGCCGGTCGCGCAGCACCGGGGTGTGCAGATCCGGACGCGAGGCCCACAGTTGTACGGCTTCGGAGATAGTGCCGGCGCCGCGTTGGCTGCCGCTGGCGCCCAAGGCACTGCGCTCGTTCATCAGTGTGGTCATCGCTACTCGCCAGCCGTCGCCTACGCCGCCGAGGCGATGGGCGTCGGGGATGCGCGCGTCGGTGATGTATACCTCGTTGAACTCTGCCTGGCCGGTCATCTGGCGCAGCGGCCGACACTCCACACCGGGGGAGTGCATGTCGAGAATGAAGTAGGTCAGGCCCTTGTGTTTGGGCGCGTCGATGTCGGTGCGGGCCAGTAGCAGTCCCCAGCGGGCCTTATGTGCCAGACTGGTCCACACCTTCTGCCCGTTGATCACCCAGTCGTCACCGTCACGCACGGCCGAGGTGGCCAACCCCGCCAGGTCGGAACCCGCTCCCGGCTCGGAGAACAGCTGACACCAGATATCCTCGGTGGTGGCCAGTGGTCGCAGGAAGAACTTCTTCAACTCATCGTTGTGCGCGTGCTCGCAGACTGTCGGCGCGGCCATCCCGTATCCCATCGGATTCAGGCCGAGCGGGACCGGGCTGCCCGCCCCCTGCAGGATTGCGTCGGCGACCGCCTGTAGTCCGCGGGAGGTTCCCAACCCGCCAAGGCCTTCCGGGAAGTGCACCCAGGACAGGCCCGCGTCGTAGCACGCGCCGAGGAATTCCGGCAGGGGTACCTGCTTGGGGTCGTGCTCGGCCACGACTTCCAGAGCAATTTTGGCGACTTGATCGGCATCAAAGGCGGTGGTCATTACCCCAGAATAGAAAACGGAAATGCAGGGATGCGGGGCAGGGCGCAGTTGACCGGCGCCGGCACGCTCCTATAGTCATGGCTGTCTGCAACCCACCCGCGAAAAGGATCACCCATGATGAGTGTTCGTCGACTCGGCGGTTTTGTCGCCACCCTCGCCGTGACCGCTGCGACCTTCGCAGCCGGCGCCGGAATCGCCCAGGCTGACGACGCTGCAGTGACACCGCCGCCCCGTGCCGCCGAAAGGATGGCAGTGCATTCGCCGTCCAGCACAGGCACTTCGGACCGAAGTGTCGCTGGTAGCGGTCAGAAGACCTGGAAGGGCCGCCCCCCCACGGGCATCTGCATGTACCGCCCCTGCCGTCCCTGAACCTCGACACCGCCTTCCAGTGGTCGAGTTATGAGGGCGAATGAGCCGTTAGGCGGGCGGGATATCGCCGGGCGGTAGCGGTTCCGGAGCCGGGGGAGGCGGCAATGGAGCGGGCGGGGGCGCGGGCTCAGGCGCCGGCGGGATCGGCTGCGCAGGTGGCAGCACCGGAATGGTGATCGGCGGCAGGCCCGGGATCTGGATGATGTTCCCCTCCAGCGCGGGGCCGCCGTCAAACGGCGGAACCTCGGGCGGCGGGGCTTCGATGTAACCGGGGTCGTAGTCGGGCGGGCTGTATGCCGGAGGCGGCGGAGCCGGGGCGATTCCAGTACTGGTGTTAATCGTGATGATGGAGCCGGGGAAGACCTGGCCGGTCGGGGTGGTTCCGACTACGGATCCCTTCGACGCCGCGCTGTTCACCGGCGTCGGTTGTTCGGAGACCTGAAATCCGGCGTCCTTGACGCGCTTTCGCGCCGTATCGAGGTTGAGCCCCAAGACTGTGGGTACCGCGACCCCCGGGGAGCCGTTCACGTAGCGCGGATCGGTGGGTGGCAGCACGACGGGGCCGAAATTGGTCGCGATCGGATTCATCGCCAGAAACCAGGTTTGGGCCGGCGACGTTCCTCCGTACAGGTTTCCGCCGCCGCCGCACTTACGTAGCGGGAAGGCGCACAGGGCCGAGGGTTTCGGTGAGTCATCGAACACGTAGTTGGCCGCCGCCAACTGGTTGGTATAGCCGACGAACCCCGAGGATCGGTGGGACTCGGTGGTTCCGGTCTTGCCCCCCATCGGCAGGCCCCAGCCGACCGACCCTGCCGCCGCGGCAGCGGTACCCATCGTGGTGTCTTTGGACAGCGCGTTGGTCAATGTGTTGGCCAACCCTTCGGGCACCACCTGCTCGCACTTGGCGGTTGGGACATCGATCTCCTTACCGCTGCGGTCGAGCACCTTCTCAATGGGAGTCGGCGGGCACCACATGCCGCCGGAGGCCAACGTGGCGGCGACATTCGATAACTCCAGCGCGTTGATTTCGAATGGTCCGAGCGTGAAGGAGCCGATGTTGGAACGCTTGACGTAGTCGGCGAGACTCTCGTCGCTGTTGGGCACGTAGGCACGTGCGGTACCTGGGTCGGCATAGGAACGCAGCCCGAGGCGCACCGCCATATCAACGGCTCGGGGGACGCCGACCTGCTGTATCAGTTTCGCGAACGCGGTGTTGGGTGACAATGCCAGGGCGTCGGTCATACTCAACGGGCTGCGGTAGCCGGCGGCGTTCTTCACGCACCAGGTTTTGGGTGGGCAGTCTTTGGTGGCGCTATCGCCCAACCCCGTGCCCTGGAACGTCGGTGGCACGTCGAGCATCGCGTTGATGCCCATGCCCAGTTCCAGTGCCGCGGCGCTGGTGAAGATCTTGAAGATCGAACCCGCGCCATCGCCGACGAGAGTGAACGGCTGTGGTTGTACGGTCTGGCCGGCCTCGAGTTGGAGTCCGTATCCGCGATTGTCGCCCATCGCAAGCACCCGGTGCGCGTCCCTGCCCGGCCGGATGACGCTCATCACACTGGCGACGCTGTCCAGCGTGGGGGACGCGACCGTGTCGATCGCGTGTTTGACGCTGTTCTGAACCTTGGGGTCCAGAGTCGTTTTGATCAGGTAACCGTTACGCGCCACATCGTCTTTGCTGATACCAGCGCGCGCCAGATACTCCAACGCATAGTCGCAGAAGAAGGCGCGATCACCCGCTGCGATGCAGCCCTGCGGCAGCGTATTCGGTTGCGGCAGAACGCCTAGCGGCTGTTTCTGTGCAGCCTGAAGCTCGTCGGTCTGTTCAGGCAGATTCTCGATCATGGTATCCAGAACCAGGTTGCGCCGATCGAGAGCGCCCTGGGGGTTGGTGTACGGGTTTAGCGCGCTGGCGGATTGCACCAGACCTGCCAGCAGTGCGGCCTGTTGCCAATTAAGTTGTGCCGCATCGATTCCGAAGTAGGTGCGCGCAGCATCCTGAATGCCATAGGCGCCGTTACCGAACGGAACCAGGTTCAGATAGCGGGTAAGAATCTCGGGCTTGGTGAGCACTTTATCCAGCGCCAGCGCCGTTCGGATCTCCCGGAGCTTGCGCGTCGGAGTTGTCGCCACCGCGGCCCGGCGTTCGGCATCGGTATTGGCATTGACCAGAAGATTGAAGTTCTTGACGTACTGCTGCTCGATCGTGGACCCACCGCGGGTATCCACAGCGCCCTTGAGGAAGCCGGCCAGGCCGGTCAAAGTTCCCTGCAGGTCGACTCCGTTGTGATCGGCGAAACGCTTGTCCTCGATGGAGACGATCGCCAACTTCATCGTGTCGGCAATACGCTCGGTGGGCACCTCCCAGCGTCGCTGGAGGTAGAGCCAGGCGATCGGGTTACCCGCTGCGTCGACCATGGTCGAGACGGCCGGTACGTCGCCTCCGACGATGTTCGCCGAGCCTTGAGCCACCGAATCCGACGCGTGGTTACTTGCCACACCGAGTCCGCCCACGACTGGGAAAAGCAGGCCTGCGGTGAGCACGCCTGCGAGTAGGCAGAACAGCGCCATTCTGCGCAGAGCCAGCTTGGCCGGGGGGTACTCATCCGACATGGCGGACACATTAGGTGCCCGGGGATAACAGATCCAACGCGGGGGATCGGCCATGGCGAATCGTCGCTGGTTCGCTACCGGGGGTGCGTACCCGCAGCCACGACGACGATCCCGTCATCATCGCTGAAGGCCAAGTCGCCCGGTGTGAAGTCGATGCCCCCGATGCTGACGCCGACATCACGTTCGCCCGAGCCCGTCCTAGCACCCTTGCGCGGGTTGGTACCAAGCGCCTTGATCCCGATGTCGACGTTCATGAGCGTCGCGGCATCGCGCACCGCGCCATTGATGACCAGTCCGGCCCATCCATTGGAGCGCGCCAACTCGGCGATGACATCGCCGACCAATGCAGCGTGGACGGAGGCGCCGCCGTCGATCACCAGGATTCGGCCGTCTCCGGGCTCGCTGAGCACCGACTTCAGCAGCGCGTTGTCCTCGAAACATCGCACGGTGCTGATCCGGCCCGCGAACTGTGCGCGTCCGCCGAACTGCCGGAACTGGGTATCACAGCTGCGCACGTCGGGGCCGATATCGTCAACCAGATCGGCGGTCGGCCGGAAGACGACGGCCATGTTTGTCCCGGTCCTCAGTGGCGCCGAAGTCGGCGGATGACCATCGCAACCAGGCTGGCCGCGGCAAGACCGATCGCCACTGGAATACCGGTGCGTCCAGAGCTGTGAGCAGACTGTGCGGGGGGCGCGGCACCGGGCCGCGCGGTGTCACCGGATGTCAGTGCGGCCGGGGATTCGGTGACCCTAGCCCCGTGGGCCGGAGTAGGCGGCGCGGCGGACACTGGCGTTTTCAGCGCCACCTTCGGCTGGGCTTTCTTCGCGGCTTTGGTGGGAGCTTTCTTCGCAGCAGCCTTAGCCGGTGCCTTCCTGGGTGCCTTCTTGGGCCCCGCCTTCTTCTGCGGCGCTGGTGGGATCGCACCGGAACCCTCGTCGGGTCGGTCCTGGGGGTCTGCCATGTACCGCTCCATTCTTTGTCATCTCGGTGATTCGTCGCGCTTGCTGCCCTTTATGACCGGCGGCGCACGCCCCAAGCCGCTACCCCGGCGATCAGTACGCCCACCCCAACGATGAACGGCCACAACGGAATCCGATGAGACTCTGCCGTTCCGGTCGCCGCCGGACCTGGTGATCCTGTGCTGGGTACCGTCACGGTGAAGGCCCAGGACCCCGAGACCACGTGGCCGTCGTCTGAAGTCACGCGATAGTTCACCGTGTACGTGCCCGATGGGCCCAGGGGGCGCATCGCGACGCTGACCACCTCGCCGAGCACGTCAGGGTCGCCCGAGGACCACAGGTTCCCGTCGGGACCGACCACCGTCATCGCAGCGAAATTGGTTTGCGGTTCCTCGTTGAAGGTCGCACTCACTCGGCTGGGTCCCGCACTCAGGGTCGCGTTGGCAGGTGGATCCGAGGCCGTCAGCACCGTATGTGCGAGGGCCGGGCCGGTACCCGTGACGGTGATACCGACGATCACCAGGGTGGTGGCGAGCATTCGCAGCAGTGCGGTCACGGTCTACAACACTCCCAGCCGGGCCATCAGGTCGGCGTCGATACCGTCGAGTTGTTCGCTGATGGAGGTCTGGGCGGCACGACGACTCGGCCCGGGCATGTTCTCAGCGGCGGTCACGGCGGCCGACAGGGCGGTCAGACGGTCGGTCATCGCGGCGACGAACTGCTTGACTTCGGCGTCCTCGGCTTTTTTGCGGGCCGGCTTCCGCTCGGCAACGAGACGCAGCGAATTCTCGGCTCCCGCAATCCGGGCCGACAGCCGCCCACCCTGACCGGAGAACTGGCCCAGCGCGGTGAGTGGGACGCCGAGGCGATCGGCGCGGCGCTCATCGATCGCACCGCGGGCCGCCATCGCAGCCCGATAGGCGACCGGCACGATCACCGGGGCCAGCAGCCGGGACACGGTCAGCATTCGCCGCACCCGGCTGGGCGACAGCAACCTGCCCTGTTGCTTGGTACGCAACTGGGTTGCGGCGACCTTCACCGCAGCGCGATCGCTGTCTTTCTGGGCCTTCACCTGGGCCTTGATCGCCTTGTCGGCCGACCGCTCGGTGGATTTGATGCGCAAGGTTTCGTTCTTGGCGGCGAGCTTGGCCTCCAGCTTGGCCTTGGTCCTCAGCGCGCGGGCCTCCGCGCGCCGGGTTGCCCGGCTCTTCCGCTTGGTGAACAGGCCCATGGCCGCTGCCTCCCGAATAGGTCGTCGGCGATCGGCGAGACAGACTCGACGACCGGTGCGTTCAACACTATCGCCCGGGACAAGCCCCGATTCCACGACCTGCAGGTATGCGATAATTGACCCAATTCCGCAAACCTGGGCACCTGACGGCGCCCGCGGACATCAAGGGGTACCTGTGAACCGGTCGCGACGGCGCACCGCGGTGGTCAATTGGGCGATCACTGCCGGTGTGCTGTTCGGGGCGGTCGGCATTGTGGGCGTGGTGCCTGCTGCCGCCAGTCCGGCCGGGGCGGGTGACACTCCGGGCGTCGGTGACGGATCATCGGGAGCGGACCACCACAGCAACATGGCCGGCGGAGGGCCCGAGGGTCGGCAAATCGGGCCGGGCATCGCGGCCGATAGGCCATCCCCGCGCCGCGGTTATCCAGGACGGGCAACGGCGCGCGTGCCGACCGGTTCAGTTTCAGTCGAGACCGCTGAGACGGCTGAGCCGGATGACACCGACGACATGCACGAGTGGCATGGGCACTGGCACTGGCACTGGCACTGTCACATCATCTTGCCGACTGGCGTGCCGTTGCAACCCGGCGCAGGAGGGGCGAACAACAGCATCATCGGGCTAGTTGATCTCTCGCTTTCACAACTGCCGCCCGTCATTCCGTTCTCGAGCGTTGCCGCACCTCGCGTGCCAGGGTTCACCGCCGAGCCGCTCGGCGGCCCACCGGAATCGGGCGCCGGACTCGGGCAGGCTGCGCCGGCACCCCAGGGGGAACCCGACCGGGCGACGGCGCCTGCGGCGCAACCCTCGGCTGCTCCGCTGGCCGGTGGAATCAATCCTCCGGCGGCTCCGGTGCCGCAACGTCCGGGAATCGGTGCACCACCGCCTGACGGCCGGTTGGGATATCCGGCATACCTGCGCAATGCCGACTTCGCGCAGGTCGCCGCGATCGCCTTATCGGGACTGGCCGGCTTTGTCGCGATCACCGCACTCGGAGGATTCCTCGGTTATCGCCAAGCCAAGGCGGGCTATGTTCTTCCGCCAGCCGGCACCGCACGGTTCCTGCAGTGACCGACCGTCGGGTTACCGAGGCGGTGAACGACATTCTCGCTCTGTCCCCGCGTCATGGCGAGGTCTCGCTGACCGGCCTGGTGGCAGCTGTTGGCGTCAATCGGGCGCGGCCCATCGAGGTGAATGCGGCCGAGTTGCCGCCCGGGGTGTCAGGGCAATGGCGCCAGTACGCCGATTATGACGAGTTCCTGATCCAGGACGGCCTGCCGACCGCGGATCGCACGCTGGCGCACGAACTCGGCCACCTGGTCCTCGGTCATGACGGCATGCCGGTCGTCGAGGCGGCCCGCGAAGCCGCTGAAGTCGCCGGCGACGATCTGATCAGCTACATGCTCAATCAACGCACCGGCTGCATGGGCCCCGGCGGCGAGGACGTCGAGCAGGAGGCAGAAGACTTCGCCGCTCTGCTCCTCTACCGGCTCGGTCGGCTACCGAGTGACCGCGCCTCGATCTTTCAAGTCCGCCTCGGAGAGGCATTTGGTTGACCATCTGGGTGATCGCCGGCCTGTTGGGGATGGCGACCGGCCTGCGGATCGGCTGGGCGTTAGTGAACCGGCAGTCGGTGGTCAGCAGCGCGATGATCGTTGCACTGGGCAGCCTCGCCGTACTCGCCCTGTTGAACTGGCCTCCGGTGACATTGCTCGTCGATACCGCTCTAGGGTGGCCCAACATCGCAATCGGGCTGAGCGAGGTGGCGTTGGTCGCCTCTGCCGCGGGCAGTTGCGTGATGATCACGTCGGTCGCATCTACCCGAAACCCCTCGGCCGTCCGCAATCTCGCAGTGATTCAGTACTGCGTTGCTGCCCTCATCGCGGCCGTCGCCGTCGGACTCTTCATCGTCAGCGGGCGGCAGCCCGAGATGACACCCAGGGAATACCTCAGCCGCAACCTCGGCGCGGCGAATACGGCGCTGCACTGGCTGGTTCCTCTGCTTTATGTGCTGCTGGCCTTGACGTTGGTGTCGTGGGTCGGAATGCGTCTGGCCAATCCCACCAGGCGCGGGAGGGCACTGTTCGTCTTCACCATCGGGATCGCTCTGATCGTCGCGTCAAGCGCCTTCGTCCTGATCCGTGCCGTCGGGACCACAAATCTGGTGGGCGTCGGGACCGCCGCCACGCTGCTGGCGGCTGCTATGACCATCGTCGCCGCCGGATCGATGCTGCCCGCCATCGAGGACTGGGTGGGTTCACGTCACGAGCTACGGCTGATTCGGCCGCTGCGTGACGAGATGATGCGTCGGCATCCTGATATCGGCATCGGGGTACGGCCCCGCGGGCCGCTGGCATTCCGTGTTGCCGAACAACTTTCGTTGATCTCGGATTCGCTCTACCTGGAGGCGAATGTGGCCCAGTCGGCGCAGACCGCATCCATCACTGCCGCTTCGAGTAGTCAGATTGCTGTCACTGGGCCCCAGCAGGCGCTCGCCGTCGCACGATGGATCCACGGCGGTCGTGGCAACGGCGCCGGCATCTTTCCCGGCCGGGGCTGGCTGCGCCAGCCGGCAAGCTATTCCGATCGGGATTGGATTATCGAAATCTCACGTCAGTATCGCAATGTGGATCGCATTGGTCACCGGCCGAACACCGACGATGTTGCAGGACTTTCTGCCGGTCCCGCGGCTGGCTAACCCCTCAGGCGTCCAGCTGCTCTCGGCGGCGCAGCTCGTCCACCTTCTCAGCGATATCCTGCTGCGCTGCCGGGGACAGACCGATTGTGCGTGCGGCGATCCGGCGGACGCCGTCGTCGCGCATGCTCGCCAGAAAAGTAAGTTCCCTGTCTAGCTTCTCGTAGTAATCGTCATCGGTGAAGTACTCCGGCTTGATGCGGAAGAAGTTAGCAAGTGCAACCATCGTGGTGGTCGAGGGGTTCGTGCGGTTGCCCGAGCGCAACTGGGACAGGTACGGCGCCGACATGGTGACACCCTCGGCCTTGAGAGCGGAGATCACCTCGGCGGACGTGTGCGGCCCACGACCTGGCGGGTAAACAGTGTCGAACAGGCGATTTAAACGCGCGGAGAATGTCGTGCTCATGAAAAAACCTCCAGGTGCGATAGTGCCCGTTCATTAAGCTGAACGTGTTTGCTGACTAATGTAGCGGTTAGTTAGCCAAACCGCCAAGCGCAAACTCTTGAAGGCAGGAAACCGGCGTTTAAAATCTGTTGCGGGGCAAACTAAAAAAGGTGGCACACGCCCCCGGCCTGCCCCTCAAAGCTGTGCTTAGGCTGAGAAAACGCGGTGGCGAGACCCGCGGCGGGCGGTAGCAGCCCGCCCAGATTACCTGTTCCCGACGGGTACCGCCGGTCAATACTCGGCAACTAATCGCGCTGCCGGAGCTACCCGTGAATCAGTTTGCTGTGAACTTTCAGAGAATATTAAGCCTGCTATCAGTGTTATCGATTCTTCGGCGGGCAGATGGAATGCCGCCGCAGGCAGCCCCGGCCAGGGGTGTGTTGGCCAGGGTGTGTCGCCCGGGGTGCCTCGTCCGCGACCGACATGGCTGTGGTCGCCCGGCTATCAAGGCGAGTTTATGCGGCGAGCAACATCGCGAGAATCGCCGTATCCGGATGGCTGATCGGGTCCACTCCCACCCGGCTGATCATGCCGGTGACCGTGCCGTCAGCCTCGGCCTCCACCCAGGCGGCTCGATGCTCCAGTCCGAGGTGGGGCAGACCGGGTAGAAGTACGCATCCGGATGCAGCGCCCGAACACTCCGGCAGTGACGGGGTCGTTTCCGAAGGCGGATGCAGCAGGATCAGCGCCGGGGGTTGCCTCTCGGCGAAATGGCCCGGCGCAATCGCTGTCTCGCCAACCACTGTCCCCTCCGCCAGAACCAGCCCAACAGTGCCGGGTTGCGGGCGGTCCGGAAGTTCTTCGCGTACGCCGAAAACCGTTGTGGTTGAGAGCAATCCGGGCAGCGAGGCAACACGGACGGCGACCATTAGAAGCTGTGCCCACTCCTTTGTTGAGTTTGGCCAACGCCCCGAGACGACGAACCCCTTAAGACAGCCGCGGGAGTGGAAGGGGGCGATTTCCACCGCACGCCCGGAGTTGCTCTCCATTTCGCCTCCGCGACACCTCGTACATCCCAGCGCGACACGACAGGGGCCGATCGGATCAGCATGAGGTACGAGGGGCCGGCACACAACGGGACACGACTGCTATGCGAAGAGGAATCTGAAAAAATCAGGGGTGCCGCGCTCTTGCGCGGCACCCCTGATTTTGGGTGAGGACCCCTCAGCCGAAGATCAGACCCTGGGTTTTTGTGGTCGCTGCGGAGTAGCGCTTTTGTACGTCGGCCCAATTAACCACGTTCCAGAACGCCTTGACATAGTCGGCTTTGACGTTCTTGTACTGGAGGTAGAAGGCGTGCTCCCACATGTCCACCTGCAGAAGCGGGATGATCCCCAGGGGTACGTTCGCCTGCTGATCGTAGAGCTGGAAGGTGAGTAGCCGCTCACCCAGGCTGTCATAGCCGAACACCGCCCAACCCGATCCCTGCAGCCCGTTGGCGGCCGCGGTGAACTGTGCCCGGAACTTGTCGAACGAGCCGAACGCGTCGTCGATCGCGGCGGCAAGATCGCCAGTCGGTTTGTCACCGCCGTTGGGAGACAGGTTTTTCCACCAGATCGAGTGGTTGACATGTCCGCCGAGATGAAAGGCGAGGTTCTTCTCATTGAGGAAAATAGCGGCGTGATCGTCGTTGGCGCGCGCCTCCTCAAGTTTGGCGACGGCAGCGTTGGCTCCCGCTACGTAGGCGGCGTGGTGCTTGCTGTGATGCAGTTCGTTGATCTGGCCTGAGATGTGGGGCTCCAGTGCGCCGTAGTCCCAGTCCAACTCGGGCAAGGTGTAGTCAGCCACGAAGTTCCTTCCTCAATGTTTGGTGATCAGATGCTTGGTGATCAGCGGTCAACGATCCGCCGGAACCATCACATTGCTCTATGACCGCGCGCACCGCAACCAGCGGGGTGGCCGTCAGACCGCCGCCCGTCAAATTGGGATCAGAAGAGCACGATGAGGGCGAGGATGCCCAGCAGTACCAGGGCGATCACAGTGGCCCGCATGCCGGCTACCAAATACGACCGGTTACACGTCGACGTCCGCACTGACCACGGGGAGACCCGGGCGGCAGAGGACTCCAGCGGTTGCGACGCCATCAGAGCGGCCAGACCTGCGTGTTCAACTACCAAACCCCCTGTGGAGCCAGTGAAATTCGTCACAACGGCGAGCGAGAACGCGATCATAGCCCGCCGTTCGACGGGTTTCAAAGGGCGTCGCCGCGAGGTACCTCGGCAGCGGCTGGCTGCCGGCGAAATCCCAGGACGGCGTGTCGTGCGGCGAGTCGCGTCGCGGGCTGTGACCGTTAGACCGCCAAGACACTTCGCTCGACCTTAAACAGCCTGTTGATGAGCGTAGGGAAACCCCGGTGTGTTATCCACAGACCCGCTCGCCGTGCTACGCATAATCGCCTGTTCAGGGCGTAATTGCCGGCTTGTGGAACTGTGCATAGACCTGTGGAAATTGTGGATAGTCCGGTATTGCTGGGCGGCCGGCATCACATCATCGGCACGGCGTGCCACAACGTCACCCAGACCGCGCGCCCATGGTGACATCGGCACAGCGTGTCGTGGTCGGATCAGGCGGTCAGTGCGGGTGATGATCGATTCATGGGTGTGACGGCGGAGGGTAATCGACCGTGACCAATGTCCGATTCAGAGACTGGACGTCGCGCCTGCGTGCCGCCGGCCATGAGGCCCGAGCGACCGGCATTCCGATCGACGAGGTCATCGGACGACGTGAGGAAGAGGACGCCCGCCGACTTGCACATTCGCTCGAACTTTCGGCGCAGCACGAGGACGCACGCCGACAGATGATCGCGCGGTTGCAAGCGGGTATGGACCGCCGTGCCTTCCTGCGGCGCAGTGCCCTTTTCGGAGCGGCCGCCACCGGCGCGTTGACGGAGTTTGGCACCGTTGCGCCGCCTGCGAACGCGGCGACCGCTCCGCGCGTCGTCGTCGTCGGGGCTGGATTCGCGGGGCTGACTGCGGCCTACCGGATCTACAAGCTCAAGGGCTGGGTTCCTGCGGTCTATGAGGCACAGACCCGGGTCGGCGGCCGCGCCCGCACAATCCGCACCGGTTCCGGCGGCCAGTACACCGAGGCCGGACCCTCGGGCATCAGTTCCAACGAACCCGCGATCAAGAGTCTGGTGAGTGAACTCGGCCTCGGCGCACTCGTCGACACCTTCTTGAACTCCACGACGTCTAACGAACTGTACTTTTTCGGCGGGACGAAGATTCCGTGGAAGTCGCTGGCCACAGGGGTCACCGCCTTTAACAATCAGTGCGCCACGGACTGGGTCAAGATCGGTAGGGCGATCCCGACCTACGCGTCATCCAACGCCTGGGCGAAGGCAAAGGATGCCCAGTCACTGGCGTCCTATATCGACGCGGCGACCTCAGACCGAAACGCCCGCAGCTATCTGAAAGCGATGTTCGGCCAGGAGTACGGGGGGCCCGCCGAGCTCACGAGCTCCCTGCACGGAATTCTGGAGGAGGGGAACTTCTGGGGAGCGGAGTCCGGTTACGACGAGCGCTATGCAGTGCCGGGTGGCAACGACACACTGGCGACGGCACTCGCCGCGCACCTGCCGGTCGGCACAGTTCGCATGGGTCAGCAGCTGACTGCGATCCGTCTCAACACTGACAAGACCTACACGCTGACCT
This sequence comes from Mycobacteriaceae bacterium, assembly GCA_037138615.1. Lineage (GTDB taxonomy): Bacteria > Actinomycetota > Actinomycetes > Mycobacteriales > Mycobacteriaceae > Mycobacterium. Next base: position 19,830 of record JBAXIA010000014.1, read on the forward strand.
TTGCCAGCGGAGCCACCAAGGCCGATGTCGTGGCCGACCGCATCGTCCTCGCGATTCCGCTGTCGATCCTGCGGACCGTGGACTACTCCCGCGCCGGATTCTCGGCCGTGAAGACACTCGCGATCCAAAACGAGCCGATGGGCACAAATGCCAAACTGAACATCCAATTCAACGGACGCCCTTGGGCTGATCAGAAACAGAGCGGCGACTCATCCTCGGACACGGTCACCGGAGCCACCTGGCAGGCGGCCTACCAGGCCAAGACTCCCGCCTGGCTGCTCGCGCTCAACAACCAGAACTACGGTGCTGCTGCCGCTCACGGGCTCGCGTCAGCCGCGGTCATCGCTCAGACCAACACTGTGATCGACAAGCTGTGGACCGGCGCGAGTGCCAAGGAGATCCCCGGACAGTTCTACCTGGACAACTGGCCGGCTGACCCCTGGGTGAAAGGCTCGTATGCCTATTACGGGCTGAGCGGGTTCACCACGTTCGGTGGCGCGGAAGCCGGCCGCGAGGGTTCGGTGCACTTCGCCGGTGAGCACACGGCGCCCTATACCAAGCGCGGAACCATGGACGGAGCCGTCCAGTCCGGAGAGCGCTGCGCCCTGGAGATCACCGGCTACTAGGCGGGCAGCCTGGCTGCGGTCCGGTGACGATCACTGGACCACGCCGGTGTCCTCGCTAGGCTGGTGCGGTGATTCAGGTCTGCTCCCGGTGTGGGACGCGGTGGAATGTGCGGGACAGCCAGCGGATGTGGTGCCCGCGATGCAGTGGGCCACTGCTGGCGCCTTCCGGGCCACTGCCCCCGAATGCGGTGAGCCGCCCACCGGGTCGGACCGTTCCCCCCAATCGACAGCATCCGCAGCGTGGAGGAGCAACGCTGCCCGCAGGCTTCCGTTGGATCGCGGTGCGTCCAGGACCGCCGCCTCCGCCTCGAGTCCGACGCCGGCCGCTGGGTCCAACCCCGCGTTATCAGACCGTTCCGCGCTGGGGATTGGTCGACCACATCGCGCCTGGATTCACCGTCGGAGACAGGGGGTTGAGAAAAAGCATGTCGGCCACCGCGGTGCGGGCCACACTGCTGGCGGCATCGGCGGTTTTCGCCATGGCTGGGTTGGCGCATATCCTGCGCTACCTACTGCTGCTCATCAACCGGACCAGGTTGCTGCCGCCACTGATCGCCAACGGCACGTTGTTGATGGGGGTGCTGGTCAGTCTGGCGGCGATGGTGGCCGTCATCGTCACCGCCGCAGTCATGACCTCGTGGCTGATCGGCCGGCGGGCCGCGGTGTTTCGGTTCCACGGCCATGACGATCCGCGATCGGAGTGGGAGTTGTGGGCCGGCTGCCTGATACCGGTCGTGAATCTGGTGTGGGCGCCGGTGTTCTTGATCGAACTTGCCCGCGCCGAGCAGTCCCAGGCGCGCTTGCGCGGTCCGATCGTCGTGTGGTGGATCGCCTGGATCTTCTCGACGCTCATCTCGGCGTGGGCGATCTGGACAAGTTCAGCGACAGATCCGCAGGCAATCGCTGACAACACCGTCACCGTGATCATCGCCTATCTCGCGGGACTGGCAGTTCTTCTGCTGCTGTGGCGGGTCTTCGACGGGTTTGTCCGCAAGCAGGTGGATCGTCCATTGCACCGTTGGGTGATCGTGGGTGAGGATCAACGCCCGGCGAGTGCGACCGGTGATGTACCCACCGATGCCGCTGACGGCGATGACCTCGAATCCGAATCGACTGTCGTAACCCGAGACCGGGAACCGGCAGTCTAGTTCTATGTGGTCGACCGCCGAAGCGCACGGGAAGCCCCACCCCTTTGTGGTCGCGCACCGCGGCGCCTCGGCTGATCGTCCTGAACACACCCTGGCCGCCTACGAACTCGCTCTCCGGGAAGGTGCTGACGGGGTTGAGTGCGACGTTCGGCTGACTCTCGACGGGCACCTGGTCTGTGTGCACGATCGGCGGGTGGATCGCACCTCGACCGGTACCGGTCTGGTCAGCGATATGACGCTTGCCGAACTCAAGGAATTCGATTGGGGCGCTTGGCATAACAGCTGGCAACCCGATGGTGCCATCGGTGATACCGGCCTGCTCACCCTCGATGAGTTGTTACGGCTGGTACTCGACTGGAACCGGCCGGTGAAGATCTTCATCGAAACCAAACATCCGGTGCGCTTCGGAGCCTTGGTGGAGAGCAAGGTGCTGGCCTTGCTGCATCGCTATGGGATCGCCGCGCCGGCCTCGGCGGATTTATCCCGCGCGGTGGTGATGTCCTTCTCGGCAGCCGCGGTGTGGCGCATTCGCCGTGCTGCTCCGATGCTGCCCACTGTTCTGCTGGGTGAGACCTCGCGCTATCTCGGTGGTGGCGCGGCGACGACGGTCGGTGCGACAGCCGTGGGTCCGTCCATCGCCACCCTGCGCGAGCACCCCGATCTGGTCGACCGAGCCGCAGCGCAGGGTCGGGCGATGTACTGCTGGACTGTTGACCACTACGAGGACGTTGAGTTCTGCCGCGACATCGGAGTGGGCTGGATCGCCACCAATCACCCGGGCCGGACTAAGGCGTGGCTACATCACGGGTTGAGCGGAGCGGACCAGAGCTAGGCCGAATCCCCGAACCTGTCACGGCTGCGCGTCGATGACCTGTTGCGGGATCGCTGAATCGGTGCGTAATGCGTCGAATAAAGCGGTGGCGGACTCGGCATCCCAGATCAGGACCGAGCCGGAGTCGTTTCCGGTGAACTCACCGATCGGCACGGTAAGGGTGGTCGGCGATTGGTGCAGCGCCCAGCCAAGAAGGGCAAGGTTCCACGCGTGCGCGTCCTGATCGACTGCCAGGGCTGCCACTGCGGCATGGGGCACGCTGTACCAGCGCCACGGGTTGAGCCAGACGGCCGGACTGGCCGCGCGGCGCAGCATCGCCGACATGAACTCCCGTTGGTGCAGCATCCGGTCCAGGTCCGCTCGGGGAGTGGCGCGGCTGCGGACGTAACCCAGGGCGTTTCGCCCGTCGAGGGTCTGGCAGCCCGCCGCCAGGTCGATGCCGGCGAGGGGGTCGGTGACCGCTTCGGGCGGACACACCTCGATCCCGCCGAGCGCGTCGACGATTGCACCGAACCCGCCGAACCCGATTTCGGCATAGTGATCAAGTCGGATACCGGTGGCGATCTCCACGGTCTCCGTGAGCAAGGGCGGGCCACCTTCGGCGAAGGCCGCGTTGATCTTGTCGCTGCCGTAACCCGGAATGTCTACATAGGAATCGCGGGGGATCGACACCATGGTCGCCGACTGGCCGGAGCCGACGTCCGGGATGTGGACCAGCAGGATGGTGTCGGTACGACTGCTACCTAGGTCACCACCGGTGGACAGCTCAGCCTGCTGCTGGGGGCTGAGGTCTTCGCGGCTATCGGATCCGACCAGCAACCAGTTGGTTCCGTTAGCCGCGGCAGGACGGTCGGCGTATTCGCTGAACACCGTAATCCGATGCAGAGATGAATCGATCCAGATCGTTGTGGTCAGCACTGCCACGACGATGATCAGCCCGAAAGTGAAGGCGCTCAATATAATTCGTCTTCCCCAACGGGGACTCTTCTTAGTGGTCGCCCGACGCCGTCTCGGCGGCTGCGGGGGTCCCGTGGGTTTCTTGACAGCCGGCTGCCGTGGTGGCGGCGGGAGCCGTGACGGTGGCGGAACTGAAGGTGTCTGCCGGGGTGGCATCGGGGTGCGCGGAGGGATCCGGGGAGTGCCCCGCGGAGGCGGGGGGCGGAAGGTCGGATCGCGATGGATGACCGGCGCTGATTCGCGTAACGGGCGTGTCGGCGGTGGGGGTCCTGGCGGCGGGGGTGCTGGCGACGGGGGTTTCGGCGACCCGGGTGTCGCCAACGGGGCTCGCACCCGTGGGATTCGATCAGTCGGCGGGTCCGCGTCCTGCGGTCGGTACTTGCTCACCGAAGCCAACCAATGTGGCCCGCCATCAGTGCGTACCCGACGAACGCCACCGAGTCGATGATCCCATGCGCAATCACCAGTGGCCACAATCGAGCGGTCCGGCACCAGGAATACCCGAACACCAGACCCATCACCACATTGCCCAGGCCGGCACCGAAGCCCTGATAAAGGTGATACATGCCGCGCAGAGCGCTGGAGATCAACACCGCCTTGGATTGTGTCAGGCCCAATTGCCGAAGCCGGGTGATCAGATAACCCACCACGACCACCTCTTCGGCAAAGCCGTTGGCGAACGCCGCGAGGATAAGCACCGGGATCCGCCACCACGAGTGCTGCAGTGACGAAGGCTCCACCTCCGCGTTCAGACCCAGGGTACGAGCCGCCAGGTAGAACAGCAGTCCGGGAATGCCTATCAGAGCCGCGAGCCCGATCCCGCTCGAAAGGTCGCGCCAACGTAACCGGCCGAGCCCAATACCGGCCGGACTGATGCCACTTCGCCACAGCAGGTAAAGCGCCAAGGCGCCCCATGCCACCAGTTGCCCGACTGACACCACGTTGAGACCGAGGTTGATCAGGTCGTAGCGGGACTGGTTCGGATTAAGCCGTACCCGGTAGCCCGGCAACCCGGAGAGAACAGCGTCGGCAAGTTGCAGAACGGCAATGACCGCGCTGACGCCGAAAGTCATAGCGAGCATGACGCCGACCTCGATACGCACGGTTCGCCGGTCGGCTTCACCGAACTCGCCGTGGGTGGCGCTCACCGATGACACGGTAGTGCCTCGCAAGCCAGCCAGTCCGAACCCACCGGGTTCGTAGGTTCCGACCCGATAGTGTTGAGACGTGGCCCGCATTGCCTACCTCGGACCTGAGGGGACGTTTACCGAAGCGGCGCTGTTGAAGATGGCCGCCATGGCGCTGGTGCCGGGTGGGGGCGACTTACAGCCCGAACCGGCGGACAGCACCCCGGCCGCACTGGAGGCCGTCCGATCCGGTGCCGCTGATTTCGCCTGCGTTCCGATCGAGAACTCCATCGAAGGCAGTGTCCTGCCTACACTCGACAGCCTGGCTGGCGGAGCACCGCTGCAGATCTATGCCGAACTCACCATGAATGTGTCCTTCAGCATCGTCACCCTGCCGGGTATCAGCGCCGGGCAGGTGCGAAGTGTCGCAGCATTCCCCATAGCCGCCGCCCAGGTGCGGCACTGGCTGGACGCCAACCTCCCCGGCGCTCAAGTTGTACCGGCGAATTCCAATGCGGCCGCCGCCCTTGACGTTGTAGCCGGACGTGCCGACGCCGGCGTGAGCACCGCACTGGCGGCGCAACGCTACGGATTGTCGACGATGGCCGAAGGCGTGGTCGACGAACCCAACGCCCGCACTCGATTCGTGCTGGTAGGTCGGCCCGGCCCGCCGCCGGTCCGTACCGGCGCTGACCGAACCTCTGTAGTGCTTCGAATCGACAGCGCCCCCGGTGCTCTTGTATCGGCGATGAACGAGTTCGGTATCCGCGATATCGACCTCACCCGCATCGAGTCGCGACCCACCCGCACCGGTCTGGGCACCTACGTCTTCTTCCTCGATTGCGTGGGCCACATCGAGGACAGCGCGGTGGCCGAGGCGCTCAAAGCTTTGTTCCGACGCTGCACCGACGTGCGCTACCTGGGGTCGTGGCCGACTGGTGCCGCAGCCGGAGTGCTGCCACCGCGGTTCGACGCTGGCGACCAATGGTTGACCAGATTGCGCGACGGCGGGCCATGAGCGGCAGGTTGATCCTGGTTCGGCACGGCCAGTCGCACGGAAATGTGGAACGACGACTCGACACTAAGCCACCGGGTGCCGAGCTCACCGACCTCGGTGTCGAGCAGGCGCGTGACTTCGCCCGCTCTCGCCGCAATCCCCCAGGTCTGCTGCTGCATTCGGTCGCCCGTAGGGCGGCGCAGACGGCCACCGAGATCGGAACCGAGTTCACTGTTGCCCCAAGTGAAGTCGACGGGATTCACGAAGTTCAGGCCGGCGATCTGGAGAACAGATCAGACGACGACGCTATCGCGGAGTTCAACGCCGTTTATCAGCGCTGGTGTGAGGGCGAACTCGGCATCGCGATGCCGGGTGGCGAGAGCGGAAGCGATGTGCTTGACCGATACCTGCCGGTGCTGACCGATTTGCGGCTGCGCTACCTCGATGACGACAACTGGACGCAGGACATCCTCGTCATCAGCCACGGTGCGGCGATCCGGCTTGCCAGCGCGACACTGGCCGGGGTGGAGAGCAGTTTCGTCCTCGATCACCACCTGGCCAACACCGAAGCGGTGGTACTGGTGCCGATCACCGATGGACGCTGGAGTTGCGTGCAGTGGGGTTCGAGGACCCCGCCGTTCTATCCCGAACCCGACGTACATCCGGTCGAGGATGCACTACGGGCGGCCGACCCGATGGGATGAGAACTCTCATTAGCACCCGAGTTACCGGCAACGGAGCACGACAACACTCCGATGTCACGTCGCTCACGGGTGGTAGCGCTGCGATTGGGTCTCAGGTGTCGGAACCAGGTCCATGGCCGACAGGATCACGATGACATCCACCTCCGATACCGTGCCCACCAAGACTTGCGCGGGTTGTGGCTCAACGGTTCCGGTCGCAGCGTTCTGCGGATGCTGCGGTGCCGAACGTGAAGGGGCCGAGGATCGGCTCCATCTTTTGCGGCCGCAGTTCTTCGCCAGCGCGCCTACCGAGCGGGTCTGGGCCCCGATGGTCATCAGTTCGATATTCCCGCACCTCCCGCAGTCGTCCCGTATTCCCTTCCGCATCGGCCTGCTGACACTCCTGATCGGATTGACCGGTTGCTCGATCCTGAGTCTTGTCGGACCATTGATCACGATTGCCGCACTTGGTGTTCCACTACTCTTCGGCCTCTACCTCTGGCAGTCCGGCTTACTTCGGGACATACCCGGTCATGCACTGGTGATCGCGGCGACGATGGGCGGTTCACTCGGAATCGGCTGGGTGCTTCTTACCGGGGGAGTCCTCGCCCGCTCCTATGGCATCCCGATGGCTGCCGGCCTCGTACTACAGAATCTGCGGGGCGCCGGACTGGTCGTCTCAGTGGGAGGAGGGATCCTGATGGCCGTTCCCACCGTGCTGATTCGTCTGCTGAAACCGCCCACCCGAGAAGCGTTGGACGGGTTCGTCATCGGGGCGTTGGGCGCCCTCGCCTTCTCTGCCGCCGCTACCACTACCCGGCTGGCCCCGCAGTTCGTTTCGGGGTTGACCAACGACGTGCGTCCAACTCGGCTATTGGTCGAGGCTGTGCTCTATGGCGTCGCTGCACCGTTGACGGCCGCGGCCACCGGAGGTTTGCTCGGCATCCTGCTGTGGTTCCGGCCTGGGGAGCGGGCCGGCGAGCACCCCGGTGCTGTGCGTTTCACACTGCTGTTTTTCAGCGGTTTGGTCGCAGTGATCTATTCCGCCATCTGGGTCATCGATGCTGCTCGGTTACCGAAGTGGCCGCAGCTTGCTCTGCACATCCTCATTGCCGTTATTGCGCTGCTCGCAGTGCGGATCTGCGTGCAGCTGGCGTTGCTGCACGAGGAGCCTGATCCACACTCCGGGACACCGGTGCTCTGCGTGCACTGCGATCGGGTGGTTCCTGACATGGCGTTTTGCCCGGCCTGCGGCGCGGCGGCACGGGCGTCGTCGCGGTCCTCACGCCGCCTGCGCCGGGAGTATCCGCCGGTACGCGAGGTCGGAACAATACGGGGCGACGTATAGTTGAGGTAGGTAGACCCGAACAAACGGGACCAGAAAGCAGGGGAAAATCATGGCATCAGCACGCTTCGCGCGGCAGTGCGCACTCGCGGTCGGCGCGGTCGCAATCGTCGGTACGGGAGCCCTCACGGCTTGCAGCACCGCGACCAAGGACAAGCCGACCGAGGCTCCGTCGTCGCCTGCCTCCAGTGCTCCGGCGTCGCCCTCGAATGCGCCGACCCCTACGGAGAAGGCTGTGTCCCCGGCTGGACCGTCGTTCTCGCCGACGATCAAGGCGCCGGCAGCCCCCACTGCCCTGCCGGGCAACGTTATTACCGGCGGCTGAGTCGCACGGTTCTGATCGGCTGATCTGAGAAGTACGGCAGCCGATGAAGGCACAGTCGCTACGGCGGACGGTGATCGCGGTGTTCCTCACCGCGGTCACCGTCGCTGCTTTTCTGGTCCTGTCCGACCGTCGAGGTCCCACATCCGCGACCGCAACTGACCGGATCGGCGGGCCGTACGCTGAACTTCTGGCCGATTCTTTCGACCTCGGCCCTGCTCAGGGTGGTCACGCGCAACTGACTGCGGCGCTGCACGAAGCCGACCGCCCCGGTGAACTCACCGCTTGGGCGCAGGATCATGGCTTGTCGGTGCGTTGGCGGCCCGAAGATCGCTGGGCGATCATCGAAGGTCCACCCGGTGCAGTCGCGCAAGCGTTCGGCGTCGACGTGCACGACTACCGCGGTCGCCGTGGGCAAGTGTTCTATGCGTCCCCCCAGCAGCCCGCCGTTCCGTCCGCGCTGCGCGGTGAGGTGAGTGAATTCGGCCGCATTCTCGGCTATACCCCGTACCGCGAAGCAAAGCGATGGGTGTTCCCGGCGGAGGTACCGGACCAGGGTCTGGCGCCCGACGCCCTTCTGCGCACCTACAACATTCAACCTCTCCGCGATGGCGGCTTCACCGGCAAGGGCATCACGGTGATCGTGTTTGGGTTCGACGGATTCGACCAGGCCGATCTCGATATGTTCGCGACGACCTTCAATCTGCCGAAGTTCACCCCCGAGGTAGTCGGTGGCCAACCGTCGGCTCGTCGCGGCGAAACCACGATGGATCTCGAGGCGATCCACGCCATCGCACCCGACGCGAAGAAGGTTCTCGTCAACGCCCGGACCACCGTCGAAGGTGAGGGGTCCTACGAGAAGATCGCCACGATGATGGAGGAGGCCGATCGTCAGTACCCCGGTGCGGTGTGGAGTTTCTCCATCGGCTGGGGATGCGACAAACTGATCACCGCGGCTGATCTCGCCCCGGCCCGCACGGCTCTGGCCAGGGCCCTGGCGAAGGGGTCGACGGCCTTCGACGCCAGCGGCGACCTTGCCGGTCTGGAATGTAAAGGTGGCCAACAGTGGTCGGCCCCGCCCAGCGCCAACGATGTCGGCTTGGACGCAGTGGCCTCGATCCCTGAGATGACCAATGTTGGGGGCACCACGGTGTCCACCGATGGCACCGGCGGATGGCAGGCCGAGCAGGCGTGGTTCGACGCGCCTCTGTCTCAGGGCTCGGCCGGCGGTGTTTCGGCGTTATTCGAGCGGCCGCCCTGGCAGGAGGCGCTGACTGTCGGCCGCGGGGACGGACGCCGACTGACCCCGGATATCGCGGCCGTTGCCGACCCGTTCACGGGTGTGAAGATCGTGTTCGGTCAGCAGATCCTGGTAGGCGGCGGCACGTCGTTAGCCGCCCCGGTCTGGGCCGGTATCACGGCGGTGATCAACCAGTATCTGGCTGAGCGGGGGAGCCAGCCGGTTGGGGACCTCAACCCGCTGTTGTATCGCCTCGCCGAAGGCGCGCGGCTGCCGGCATTCCACGACGTCGTCCTGGGCGGCAACGCTGTGTACAACGCCACGCCGGGATACGACTTGGTGACCGGCCTCGGCACGCCCAACGTGGACAATCTCGCTCAGGATCTTCTGGTCGCCCGAAGGTTCGTCCAATGAGCATCGTCGGATGAGCATCGTCGGATGAGCACGGAGGCGTCCACCGACGAGGTTCCGAGGATGCAATGCCGGAACTGCGAACACGATGTCCCGGCTGGCGCGTTCTGCGGGCTGTGCGGGTGTGGAAGCGACGAACCGAAGTGGGTTCGCGGCAGGACGTTCAGCGCCGCACCCAACGAGCGGGTGTTTTTCCCGTACCTGGCCAGCGCTCTGCTACCCCATCTGCCGAATCGATCTCGCGCACCGTTTCGAGTGACTTTGGCTGTAGCCCTTATCGCACTGGTCGGCTTTGCATTGTTGAAGCTGCCCGCGGCCGGCGTGGCGGTCGGTGCACTCGGGATACCTCTGCTCTTCGTGCTCTATTTACGGGCGTCCGGGGTCGATCTGGACATCCCGCGTAGATTCCTGTTGCTCGCCGCGGTGCTGGGCGCGGGACTGGGAGTTGGTTGGGTTCTGTTCAGTGGTGCAGTGGCTGCCCGCACCTACGGGGTCCCGATGTCCGTCGGTCTTGCGGTACATCATCTTTTCGGCGCAGCGCTCACGGTCCCGACCGGGGGCATGATCCTGATGATCGTGCCGGCTGTCGTGGTGCGCCTACTGCGGCCCACACCCCGCGAGTCCCTGGACGGGTTCGTCATCGGCGCGGCGGGAGCGTTGGCATTCACTGCCGCCGCAACATTGACGCGGCTGGCCCCGCAGTTCACCACCGGGTTGATCGCCTATGCCAGACCCGTGGAGGGATTGGTTGTGCAGGCAGCACTCTGCGGGGTGACCGTCCCGATTACCGCCGCGGCTGCGGGCGGATTAGCAGGACTCCTGCTCTGGTTCAGTCACCCGACCGACGACGACACCGAGGATCATCCCCGTCGTGTCCGAGTAGTGCTCGCGCTGCTGGCTGCGGGAACACTGCTGATCCACGCCGGATTGGGAACCATCGACGCCGTCGGTCTGCCGCAGGTCTGGATGATGACGATGCATCTGTTGATGACGGCAGTGATCCTCGTTGCGCTTCGTGTGGCGATGCAGTTGGCCATGCTTCACGAAACTCACGATCCGATCAACGAGGACCAGGCGCTGCTGTGCATTCACTGCGAGATGGTGGTGCCCGATATGGCGTTCTGCCCGGCCTGCGGGGTGGCCACGCGCGCCTCGTCGCGGGCGTCGCGGCGAGAGCGCCGAGGCGCGTCACGGCCGGTTCCGGTAGCCGATGACGACGAAGACGCCGACTCGTTCGCAGACGGACCCGCGCCGGTGTGCTATCCCGGCTATGCGATGCCGGCGGCAACTTACACAGCTCCGCAGTTGCGCCGCCCCCGCTTCAGTTGGTTACTCGGCCGCTGGGGCATCGTCATCACGACAGCGGCAGTGTCGCTTGCCGCGATCGCGTTGGTACTCACCCCGAAGATCCCGCTGTACATGTGCCCGCCGGAATGCGGCCATCCGCCGACGGGCACCCCGGTGATGGCGTTACCGCGCTTCACGGCCCCAAACGGTACTTTCTCGGTCGCCTATCCTGCGGAAGGCTCGGCGTACACCATCTCCACCGAAAACGCCGGAGTAACGGCGACATTCACCGGCGGTGACGGTGGCGTCATGCAGTTGTTCTCGGAGCCTGCCAACGGCCGTTCAGCTCGCGATATCGTTAAAGCGGCCGTGAAGAAGGCCTACCCCGATGGCAAGTTCGACTATGAGATCCCCAACGCGATGGTTGGCTATCAGCCCGGCTACGGCGAGGTCGTCGACGATTGGCCGCAGAGTACGTCCGCCGCCTACAGCCGAGTCCGGATCCTTGTCATGGGTGCTGTGAAAAATGATGTGGCTCTCGTCGCGTTCGCAACCGGGCCCTACCGCGCATTCGGGCCGGACTCGGGTCCGGGAGTCCCATCAGGGGCAAACCTGCAGTTGGCCCAGGACATGGGCAAGTACGTCAACAGCTTTCAGTGGAGCGGCGACCCTGAACGCTGATATCTCGAAATAAGCTCAGCCCCAACCTAATTCGTGCAGACGATCGTCGTCTATTCCGAAGTGGTGGGCGATCTCGTGGACAACGGTAATCGCCACCTCTTCGACCACCTCGGCTTCGGTCTCACAGATTTCCAGCAGACTATCCGAATAGATCGTGATCGTGTCAGGTAGCGCACCGGCATATGAGGAGTCGCGATCGGTCAGCGCGATGCCCTCGTAGAGTCCCAGTAAATCCGGTTCCTCGGGATGACGGTCAGCCACTAGAATCACGACATTGTCGATGGCACCCGATAGTGCGGGTGGAATCAGATCGAGTGCGTCGGCGACGAGTTCTTCGAAGCGCTCAGAACTCATCTGGACTGCCACTAAGCCTGCGCTAGAACCGGTTCCGGGACGACCGGCGCGGGCAGCTCTGCCGGTGGAGGCACATCACCCAGGTCGTCAGACGGGGGAAGCGGCGGGGGCGGTGCCACGGGCGCGGGCTCCTGTCTCACTGCCGGCGCGGTCTGTTGGGGCAGGTGCTGCTGCGCCTGCTGGGGTTGGGGCTGGGCCTGCTGGGGTTGGGACTGCTGGTTGAAGCCGGGGTTGATGGGCGGCGGGGGTGCGTATCCCGGTGGTAACGGTGGCATCGGAATGTTCAGTCGTTCCTCGGGGATGCTCGGCGGCGGGATCGGGGGTTGACCGTTGATGAGAAGCGGACCCTTGGCGCTATTGATCAAGGTGGCCCAGCCGCCGTTTCCGAGGGTAGCGCCAATACTGCATGAGACCTGTCGACTGCCTGCGGTCCAACTCGGCAGTAACACCGTGCTGTAGATCAACGTCAGCGTGGTATCGCGCAACTGGACGGGAGCGAGGTATGCGTCGGTCAGCTGGTTGCACACTTCTTTGATGAACGCGTCCTGGTCGATTTCCCCAGGCAGCACGTCGGGGAACCTCTCGGCCAGGTTGGCCGTGCCGGTGACCTCCATCGCGTGCGGTGCCGAGCAGTCGACGGGCGCATCGTTGGGCTGATTCGTCGAGGGCTCGATTCCCAGGCAGGTACCGGCCGGCCACACCTTCGACTGGTCAAGGTCGGCGACGGCGCCACTGAACACGATCTGCTGGTTGGCCGGGCCGGGGAGCTGCAACCCGCAGAGCATCCGTCGCTCGCCGGACTGCTTCCAGGCCTTGTCGCCCGCCCATAGCAGGCTGATGCTGAATCTGCTGTTGGGGTCGTACTTGGCGCCCAGGTACTGCTGGACCGCAGGCTCGCACTGTTCCAGGCTGATCTGCTGAATGCGGGCGGGCGAGGGTGGGGGAGCATCGGGCCCGTACTCCGACCCGGGGTAGGTCCGCATATCGATGGATTTGGCGACCTCGAAACGGTGCTCGCCCTGGCAGTCGACGATGGTGGCGTCATCCGGGGCGTTGTCCGGCCAGGTGAGGCAACTGCCCGGCTTGGCGTCTGCGAATGCCGCGTTGGCCGATAGCCGAAGTCCCTCAGAAGCCGCGTAGCGGCCAAGCGGACCCGGAAGGCCCATCGGCAGGGCGGTAACGACCCCGGCGATCAACAGACCGCCGAGGGCGGTCAGCATCAGTGCGCGACGGGTCGACGTGGCATGCAGTGTGCCGACGAGGGTGCGCCGTTGGACCGACTCCTCTTCAGGCTGGTCGGCAGTCGTCTCGTCATGCTCGGATAACTGCAACATCGACTCCATTGTGGCAGGCCGGGACAGCGGTGTGACAAGTGATGCAGATGGACTGTTATGGGGTTGTGCTGTGCCGGTCGATGTAGCCGAAAGTAGGGTTCAGGACGTGATCGACCTGAAACTGGTGCGAGAGGACCCCGACAGGGTGCGCCGGTCGCAGCTCAGCCGCGGCGAAGACCCCGCTTTGGTGGACCTCCTGCTCGACGCCGATACCGCCCGCCGTGCAGCGATCTCCGAGGGTGACGGACTGCGTGCCGAGCAGAAGGGGGCCAGCAAG
>JBAXIA010000015.1:0-31888 GCA_037138615.1 Mycobacteriaceae bacterium
GGTTACGTCGGCTCCTCCTATTTCGCCCTCATTGAGGCCCAGAGCCACCACATCGCGCGGTGCCTGACGCAGGCACAGCGACGGGGTGCGAGTCGCGTGGAGGTGACGGCGGAAGCCAATGACCGCTTCTTCGCCGAGATGCTCGGCAAAAGACATCGCCAGATCTTCTGGCAGGACAGCTGCAAGCTGGCCAACAGCTATTACTTCGACAAGCACGGTGATGTCCCTCTGCGGCCCGACACCACCGTGCAGGCGTACTGGCGCAGCCGCCGGTTCCCGCTCTCGGACTACCGGTTCAGTGCCTGAGTCAGACTGAGCTCTTCAGATCCTCAACTTTGTCGAGCCGCTCCCATGGCAGATCAAGATCGGTGCGGCCGAAGTGGCCGTAAGCCGCTGTCTGGGCGTAGATCGGCCGGAGCAGGTCGAGATCGCGAACGATCGCGCCAGGCCGTAGGTCGAAGACCGCGGTGATGGCCTTCTCGATGCGGGCTGGGTCTACCGTCTCGGAGCCGAATGTTTCGACGAACAACCCGACTGGCGCGGCTTTGCCGATCGCGTAGGCCACCTGCACCTCGGCCCGCTCGGCCAGTCCTGCCGCGACAACGTTCTTAGCCACCCATCGCATGGCGTAAGCGGCCGAGCGGTCAACCTTGGACGGGTCCTTGCCGGAGAATGCGCCGCCGCCGTGGCGGGCCCAGCCGCCGTAGGTGTCGACAATAATCTTGCGGCCGGTCAGTCCGGCATCCCCCATCGGGCCGCCGACGACGAATTTTCCGGTCGGGTTGACCAACAGCCGGAAATCGGAGACGTCGAGGGTCTCATGATTGAGGTCGGCAAGCACAGTGTCGACGACATGCTTGCGGATGTCCGGGGCCAACTCCTTCACCAGATCAATGCCCTCGGCATGCTGGGTGGACAGCACGACGGTGTCCAACCGGATCGCGGTGTCACCCGCGTACTGGATGGTGACCTGGGTCTTACCGTCCGGGCGGAGGTAACCGACCACTCCGCTCTTGCGGACCTCGGTCAGCCGGCGTGCGAGCCGGTGCGCAAGCGCGATGGGCAGGGGCATCAGTTCCGGGGTGTCGCGGATGGCGTAGCCGAACATCAGTCCCTGGTCACCGGCGCCCTGGGCATCCAAGGGGTCGACGGCGCCCTCGACGCGGGCCTCGTGGGCAGTGTCCACACCTTGGGCGATATCGGGCGACTGTGCACCGATAGCGACGTTCACACCGCAGGATGCGCCGTCAAAGCCCTTGGTTGAGGAGTCGTAGCCGATATCGAGGATGCGATCGCGGACGATCTTCGGGATATCGACATACGCCGAGGTTGTCACTTCACCGACGACGTGAACCTGACCGGTGGTCACCAGAGTCTCCACGGCAACGCGCGAGTGCGGATCCTGCTCGAGCAGTGCATCGAGTACCGAGTCGCTGATTGCGTCGCAGATCTTGTCGGGATGTCCCTCGGTCACCGACTCACTGGTGAACAGCCGACCGTTATCACTCACAGTGTCAATCCCCTTCGGTGCTTGGTTGGGCAAAATCTTCTTACCGCACGGTCCAACCGGACCGACGGCGCGGAGGAGCTATCCCCCGCTACCGCGAAGCAACACGGCGATCGCGTCCACAATACGGCTCGCCATCAGAGTCTTAGAACCATGCTCGAGTGCCGCCTCGGTGCCGTCGGCGCCCAACAGCCAGCCGTCATTGCTATCGACCTCGAATGCGCGCCCGTCCCCGACCGCGTTGACCACCAGAAGATCGCAGGCCTTGCGACTCAGTTTCGCGCGGGCATGAAACAGTACGTCGCCCTGGGCGTCACCGGTCTCGGCGGCGAACCCGACAATGGCCCGCATATTGGGCAGCCGGCCGTCGGCGCGCTGCCGCACAGCACCGGCAAGAACATCGTCATTGCGCACCAACTCGATAGTCGGCGCGGCATCGGCGGCCTTTTTGATCTTGCTGGTCGCAACGTGAACCGGCCGGTAGTCGGCGACCGCGGCGGCCATCACGAGCACGTGCGCATCGGGGGCATGTTTGGTCACCGCCTCATGCATCTGGGCTGCCGATGTGGCGTGCAGGACGTGCACGCCCGCCGGATCCGCCAGGCCGGCGGTGTTGCCGGCGATCAGCGTGACGTCGGCGCCGCGTTGGGCCGCAACCCGGGCCACCGCGTAGCCCTGCTTACCGGAACTCCGGTTGCCGATGAAGCGGACCGGATCCAGCGCCTCGCGGGTGCCGCCTGCGGTCACCAGAACCTTGGTGCCACTCAAGTCGTACGGCAGGGCATCCGAGCGGGCCAGCAGCAGTTCCGCGAAGGTGGTGATCTCCTCGGGCTCAGGCAGCCGACCCGCACCGGTGTCGGCACCGGTGAGCCGTCCGGACGCCGGCTCCAGCACAACGGCGTGCCGCGCACGCAAGGTCGCTACGTTGGCAACCGTCGCCGGGTGCTGCCACATCTCGGTATGCATGGCCGGTGCGAACAACACCGGGCAACGGGCGGTCAGCAGGGTGGCGGTCAGCAGATCGTCAGCGCGGCCGGCGACGGCGCGCGCCAGCAGGTCGGCGGTGGCGGGGACGACGACGACGAGGTCGGCCTGCTGTCCCAGGCGGACATGCGGAACCTCGGGGACGTCATCGAAAACACCGGTGCGTACCGGATTTCCGGACAGCGCTTCAAAGGTGGCCGCACCAACGAACCGCAGAGCCGATTCAGTGGGAACCACTCGGACCTCGTGGCCTGCCTCGCTGAGCTGACGCACCACCGAGCAGGCCTTGTAGGCCGCAATGCCACCGGCGACGCCGACGATGATCCGCTTGGGGCTCATGGAATCACCCGCGTTCGCCGCGGTTACTCGCCTTCGGTGTGTTCGAGAAGGTCGCCGTGAATCTCGCGCAGAGCGATCGACAGCGGCTTCTCCTGCAGTCCAGGCTCGACCAGTGGACCGACGTACTCGAGGATGCCGTCGCCGAGTTGGTTGTAATAGTCATTGATCTGGCGGGCACGCTTAGCCGCATAAATCACCAGTGCGTACTTGCTCGACACCCGGTCGAGCAGTTCGTCGATTGGCGGGTTGGTGATACCCAGTGGGGTGTCGTAGGCCGTGGCTGCACCGGGGGCCGGATCGTAGTGATCCGAATTGGTTGTCACTTGGCGTTCTCCTGGCGGATAGCAGGGACGTTCCCCTGGCGGATTGAAGGTTCGAGCCGGTGGCCGGTGACCACTCACGCCGACTGCGGCGCGTTTCCCACCAGCAAGGTTACCAATTCAGAGCAGGCTGTATCTAATTGGCTGTTCACCACGACCACGTCGAACTCGCCCTGGGCGGCAAGTTCGGCCTTTGCAGTGGCCAGCCGACGGGCCATAACCTCAGCCGTCTCAGTGCCGCGGTCGGTGAGCCGCTGCTGTAATTCCGCCCAGCTCGGAGGAGCCAGAAACACGGTGATGGCGTCGGGCACAGCCCTCTTGACTGCCCTCGCGCCAGCCAGATCGACCTCGATCAGCACCGGATGGCCGGTGGCGGCCGCGCGGATCACGGGTTCCGACAGCGTCCCGGAGCGGTGCAGACCACCGTGGATTTCAGCCCACTCCAGCAGTTCACCGTCATCGATGAGTTGCTGGAATCGCTCAGCAGAGACGAAGTGATAGTCGATGCCGTCGACTTCGCCCGGGCGTGGTGCCCGAGTGGTCGCCGAGACACTGAAGTGCAGGTCCGGCACCTGCTCACGCAGGCGCCGCACGACCGTCGACTTGCCGACCGCGGAGGGGCCGGACAGCACTAGGACGCGACCTCGCGCCACTGTCTGACCGTCCGGCCCACCGCCGGCGTCCATCGGCCTGCTTAGGAGAAGTCGAACTTCGCCAGCAGGGCCTTGCGCTGACGATCGCCGAGGCCGCGCAGTCGGCGCGTCGGAGCGATCTCCAGTTCGGTCATGATCTCCTGTGCCTTGACCTTGCCAACCTTGGGCAGGGCCTCCAGCAGAGCGGAAACCTTCATCTTGCCAAGAACCTCATTGGTCTCGGCATCTTTGAGCACCTGCTGCAGATTGGTGCCACCGCGCTTGAGTCGATCCTTGAGCTCAGCTCGGATACGACGTGCGGCAGCGGCCTTTTCCAACGCGGCCGCGCGCTGCTCATCAGTCAACTGGGGAAGGGCCACGGGTTCCTCCGTCTCATCGCAATCATTGTTTTGCCTGGGCCGGGTTCTTTGGCCAGCGCCGATGACCGTACCCAGGCTCTCAGACGAAATCTAACCCGCCCCACTCGTCGGAAACGCAAACCCGCAGCACAAGCAGCCCCAAATCACCGTCTGGATCACGCCCTGGGCGAATAGGCAACATCCGACTCGAGCGCCCCCAACACACCCGTCAATCACCGAGGATATGGGCATCTAGCAGGGCTTTCAGCTTTCCATCCCGGCCCCCGGAAACGCCACGCCAGGGCTGCGGTTCGGTCGTCAGAATGAATTTCACCCGGTTTGTGCACCTCACGGCGTGTCGCGCGTGTCGCAGGCGTCGCGCCGGGCGCAATTCGGCGCTCAGGCCAGATGGGCGACCGCGTCGCGGAGCCGTTCACCAGCGCCGCGAATGGCCGCCGGATCAGGCCCGGTCCGCAGAATCTCGCGAGACACCGCCGGCAGCAGTTGACCCAATCGCGCCCCGCCGAGGCCCGCCAACGCCTCCGGGCGACCACCCTGGGCGCCGATACCGGGCACCAGAACCGGACCGTCGAGCGCGCTCACATCCGGCACCTGGTCCAGTGTGGCTCCGATGACGACACCCACTGAACCGAGTCCTTCAGGGCCGAGTAGCTCAGGGGGAAAGTCCTGCGCTGCAGAACGATTCGCCGCTCCCGCAGCATCGACGACCGACTGTGCGACCGTGCGGCCACCGACAACGGCGTGCTGGATCCCGGCACCCTCCGGGTTCGATGTCGCGGCCAGGACGAACACCCCACGCCCGTGGGCGGCGGCGACCTCCAGCAGCGGCGCCAGGGAACCGAAGCCGAGGTAGGGCGATGCCGTCACCGCATCGGCCGCCAATGGGCCCTCACCCACCCAGGCTTGGGCGTAGGCAGCCATGGTCGATCCAATGTCGCCGCGTTTGGCGTCGGCGAGAACCAACACACCGGACGACCGCAGCGCGCCGATAGTGCGCTCCAGCACCGCGAAGCCTGCTGCTCCGTAAGCCTCGAAGAACGCGACCTGCGGTTTGACGACGGCGAAGCCCGGGTAGGCCTGTACGCAGATATCGCAGAACCGGGCTAGGCCGTCTGCGCTGACCGGCAGGTCCCAGGCCCGCATCAGTTCCGGATGCGGGTCGATGCCCACGCACAGCGGGCCGCGCGCAACGATCGCTCTCGCCAGTCGCGCTCCGAAAGCCGGCGACCGGGCGACCTCAGACTCGGCCATCTCAGGGGCCATCTCAGGCCTTGCCGAAGGATGCGTGGAGTTCCTGCAACGAGCGCACGCCGATATCGCCGCGGATGGCGGCCTCGATGCCCTGTACGGCAGCCGAGGCACCCTGCACCGTGGTGATACACGGGATGTTCATCGACACAGCAGCCGAACGGATCTCATAGCCGTCGATACGTGGTCCGGAATTGCCGTAGGGGGTGTTAATCACCATGCCGACCTCGCCGGCATTGATCGCGTCGATCGCCGTCATCGTCGGCCGGCCCTGACCCGGGGTCTCAAAGTGCTTTCTCACCACATCACACGGAATCCCGTTGCGGCGCAACATCTCCGCAGTGCCCTCAGTGGCAAGCACTCGGAACCCGAGATCGGCGAGCCGCTTGACCGGGAAGACCAGCGAACGCTTATCGCGGTTGGCCACCGATACGAACACCGTGCCACTGGTCGGCAGCGACCCGTAAGCCGCGGTCTGACTCTTGGCGAAGGCACTACCGAAGTCATGATCAATGCCCATCACCTCACCGGTGGATTTCATCTCCGGACCGAGCAGCGAGTCCACACCCGAGCCGTCGACCCGACGAAACCGGCGAAACGGCAGCACCGCTTCCTTGACCGCGATCGGGGCGTTGGGATCCGGGTTGGAACCGTCTCCGGTCCGTGCCAGCAGACCCTCTTCTCGAAGCTGGGAGATGCTGGCGCCCAGCATGATTCGCGCGCATGCCTTGGCCAGCGGTACCGCGGTGGCCTTGGAGACGAACGGCACCGTACGA
Organism: Mycobacteriaceae bacterium; assembly: GCA_037138615.1. Lineage (GTDB taxonomy): Bacteria > Actinomycetota > Actinomycetes > Mycobacteriales > Mycobacteriaceae > Mycobacterium. The sequence goes on from JBAXIA010000015.1 coordinate 6,187, forward strand.
CTGGCCCGGGGGTTGGCCTCCAGCACGTAGAGAACGTCATCCTTGAGCGCGTACTGGACGTTGAGCAGTCCGACAACGCCGACCCCGTGGGCAATGGCCTCGGTGGCTCTCCGTACCGCCTCGATATCGCTGCGGCCCAGAGTCACCGGCGGTAGCGCGCACGCCGAGTCGCCGGAATGGATACCGGCCTCCTCGATGTGCTCCATCACCCCGCCGATGTACACCTCGGTGCCGTCGCACAGTGCGTCGACGTCGATCTCGATCGCGTCCTCGAGGAACCGGTCAACCAGGACGGGATGATCGGGTGAGAGTTGGGTGGCGCGGGTGATGTAGCCGTGCAGGGTCTTCTCGTCGTAGACGATCTCCATCCCCCGCCCGCCGAGCACATAGGACGGCCGCACCAAAACCGGGTAGCCGATCCGCGCGGCGATCTCGCGAGCCTCCTCGAAGCTGGTCGCGGTGCCGAATTTCGGTGCCGGTAGGCCGGCATTCATCAGCACCTGACCGAAACGGCCGCGATCTTCGGCCAGGTCGATGGCCTCCGGCCGGGTGCCGACGATCGGGACACCGGCATCCGCCAGTCGCTGGGCAAGTCCCAGTGGCGTCTGTCCGCCGAGTTGAACGATCGCACCCACCACGCCGGGACCGCCCGCACCGGAACGGGATTCGGCACCGAACACCTCAAGGACGTCTTCGAAGGTCAGCGGTTCGAAGTACAGCCGATCGGCGGTGTCGTAGTCGGTCGAGACGGTTTCGGGGTTGCAGTTGATCATGACGGTCTCGTATCCGACACCGCTCAGCGTGGTCGCGGCGTGCACACAGCTGTAGTCGAATTCGATCCCCTGCCCGATCCGGTTGGGCCCGGAACCCAAGATGAGCACCTTGGGCTTCTCAGTCTGGGGAGCCACCTCCGTCTCGGCAGCCGGGTCGAGTTCGTAGCTGGAGTAGTGATAGGGGGTTTTTGCCTCGAACTCCGCGGCGCAGGTGTCAACGGTCTTGAACACCGGATGGATGCCGAGACGCTGCCGCAGCGACCGCACACCGGTCTCCCCGGCCAATTCCGGACGCAGCGCCGCGATTTGCCGATCGGACAGCCCGTTGTGCTTGGCGCGCCGCAGTAGATCGCCGTCGAGGACGGGAGCCTCGAGCAGCTCCGTCCGCAGCGTCACCAGGGTGTTGATCTGTTCAACGAACCAGGGGTCGACCGCAGATGCCTCGGAGACCTCCTCGACGCTGGCACCCATCCGCAACGCGAGCTCAATGTCATAGAGCCGGCCCTCGGTGGGGGTGCGCAGCCGGGCAAGAACATCGGCGACCCAGCCATCTTCATCAGGTGCGGTCCAGAAGCCGGCGCGGGTGGTCTCCAGGGAGCGCATCACCTTGCCGAGTGCCTCAATGAAGTTGCGGCCCATCGACATCGCCTCGCCGACCGACTTCATCGTGGTGGTCAACATGGGATCCGCGCCCGGGAACTTCTCGAAGGCAAACCGCGGAGCTTTGACCACCACGTAATCAAGGGTCGGCTCAAAACAGGCGGGTGTCTCCTTGGTGATGTCGTTGAGAATTTCGTCCAGGGTGTAGCCGATGGCCAGCTTGGCGGCGATCTTCGCAATCGGGAAACCAGTGGCCTTCGACGCCAGCGCGCTCGAACGCGACACCCGCGGGTTCATCTCAATGACGATGAGCCGGCCATCCTTCGGGTCGACGGCGAACTGGATATTGCAGCCGCCGGTGTCGACGCCTACCTCCCGCAGGATCGCGATGGCAAGATCGCGCATGGTCTGGTACTCGCGGTCAGTCAGGGTCATCGCCGGGGCGACCGTCACCGAGTCGCCGGTGTGTACCCCCATCGGGTCGAGGTTCTCGATCGAGCAGACCACTACGACGTTGTCGTTACTGTCGCGCATCAGCTCGAGTTCGTATTCCTTCCAGCCGTAGATCGATTCCTCGATCAACACGTTCGCCGACGGTGAGGCCACGAGCCCTTCCCCCGCCATGCGCTCAACGTCGGCAAGCGACTGCGCCATTCCGGATCCGAGGCCACCCATGGTGAAGGAAGGTCGCACCACCACCGGCAATCCGAGCTCGGCGACAGTCTCGCGGACCTCCGCCATGGTGTAACAGACCGCACTGCGGGCGGATTCGCCACCGACCTTGGCAACGATGTCCTTGAACTTCTGCCGGTCCTCGCCACGCTGAATTGCCTCGAAGTCCGCTCCGATCAGCTCCACACCGTGACGTTCCAGCGCTCCATTCTCATGCAGCGCCACCGCCGTATTCAGGGCGGTCTGGCCGCCGAGGGTGGCCAGCAGTGCGTCGATCGGGTTGCCGTAAGCAGCCTGCTGGGCGATCACCTTCTCGACGAACTCCGCCGTGATGGGCTCGACGTAGGTGTGGTCGGCGTACTCCGGGTCGGTCATGATCGTGGCCGGATTGGAGTTGACCAGGGTCACCACCAAACCCTCGGAGCGCAGCACGCGGCAGGCCTGAGTCCCGGAGTAGTCAAACTCGCAGGCCTGTCCGATCACGATCGGGCCGGATCCGATGACCAGGACGTGGTTCAGGTCGGTTCTGCGTGGCATCTAGTGGTCTCCCCTGTTCATCAGTTCGACGAACTGGTCGAAGAGGTAGTTGGCATCATGTGGGCCGGCGGCGGCCTCAGGGTGGTACTGCACGGAGAAGGCGCGCCCGTCAACGAGTTTGACGCCCTCCACCACGCCGTCGTTGGCACAGGTGTGGCTGACAGTCGCCGGGCCGAAGTCGGTGCCGAAGACTTCTCCCGCTTCACCTTCTAACGCAAAGCCGTGGTTTTGCGCGGTGACCGCTACCCGTCCGGTGGCATGGTCGATGACCGGCACGTTGATACCGCGGTGGCCGAACACCATCTTGTAGGTGGCCCGCCCCAGGGCTCGGCCGAGGATCTGGTTGCCGAAACAGATCCCGAACAACGGGATCCCGGCACCGAGGATCTCGCGGGTGACGCCGACGACCCGGTCGGCAGTGGCGGGGTCACCGGGCCCGTTGGACAGGAATACCCCGTCAGGTGAGAGGTCAGCGATCTGCTCAAATGTTGCCGATGAGGGCAACACATGGGTTCGGATCCCCCGCAGCGCGAAGTTGCGCGGCGTATTGGTCTTGATTCCGAGGTCAAGCGCAGCGACAGTAAACCGTTGCGGCCCTTGCGCCTCCACGATGTAACTCTGATCTGTGCTGACGTCGCCACAAAGATCAGCACCGAGCATGGTGGGCTGGTCGCAGACCCGACGCACAAGCTCGGCCTCGTCGGCCAGCGCGGCACCGGAGAATACGCCCGCCCGCATGGAACCGCGGGTCCGAAGATGACGAACCACCGCTCGGGTGTCCACGCCGGCGATTCCGACGATGTCCTGTTGGATCAATTCGTCACCGAGTGATCCGGTGGCCCGCCAGTTTGATACGCGTGGCGATGGATCGCGCACGACGTAGCCGGCCACCCAGATTTTGTCGCCCCGGCTCTCGCCGTCCTGCTGGTTCCAGCCGGTGTTGCCGATCTGGGGTGCGGTGGCAACCACGATCTGGCGGTGATAGCTCGGATCGGTCAGGGTCTCCTGGTAACCGGACATGCCGGTGGAGAACACCGCTTCGCCAAAAGTCTGACCGGTCGCACCGAACACGGTCCCGGTGTAGACGCGCCCGTCCTCCAGCACGAGAACGGCCTTCTTGTCAGTCACGCTGCTCCTGTCTGATTCTCATGTCCTGCCGCAATCTCGTGCGAAACCCACCTGGGATAGTCGCCACGGTCATCGCCGCGAAAGCCACTGTCGATCTCAGTGCCCGTCGGCAGGCGCCAGCGCAGCACCAGCAGACCCCCGGACGTCTCCGCCCGGCCCCCCGGCAGCACCTTGCCCGCCAGACCTCGTTCGATGCGCACACCGATCAGCGAATCCTCCGGAACCCAGATCGGGCTCGCCCCGGAGCGCTCCAGCAGGATTCCCTCCGGGTATCGGGTCAACACGGCCTTCGACCGATAACCCAGATCGCCGACCGCCACCCGTTCCAGCCAGTTGGGCGCCAGCGTGCTCCCGACGTACAGCCCTCGGCACGGTGCGATGACGGCCGAGCCGACCAGATCGGGCATCGTCGGCAACTCGCCGATCAGTTCGGCCTGCCGCTCGGCCCGCCGCTTCCAGCCGCGCAACATCAGCCGGATGACCACGCCGATCAGCACGACGACGACGAATCCGAAGATGTACGTCCCGATCGCGGTGCCAGTGTTCATCCGAGCGCTACCAAACCGCCCTGCGCGTGGCCGTCCCGGGCGGTGATCCGGCCGCGCAGCAACGTTGCCGTCACGGTGGCCGGCAACGTCATGGCCTGATACGGGGTGTTAGCCGATCGGCTCGCCAGCGCCGAGCCGTCGACGGCCCAGCTGCCGGCCGGGTCGACGATCACCAGGTTGGCGGGCTCGCCCACCTCCAGCAGACGGCCCTGATCGTCGAGCCCGACGATGCGGGCCGGGTTTTCGCTCATCACCCTCGCCACGCCCCGCCAGTCCAGCAGCCCGGTGGAGACCATGGTCGCCGCCACCACCGACAGCGCGGTCTGCAGGCCGAGCATGCCCGGTCGGGCTCGGCTGAACTCGCAGCACTTCTCCTGCTCGGCGTGCGGGGCATGGTCGGTGGCCACGCAGTCGATAATCCCGTCGGCCAGCGCTTGGCGCAGCGCCTGGATATCGGAGACCTCACGCAGCGGCGGATTCACCCGATTGACGCCGTCATAGCTGGACAACCGGCTGTCATCGAGCATCAGATGGTGCGGGGTGACCTCGGCGGTGATCGAGATCCCCTGCTGCTTAGCCCATTTCAGGATCTCCACGGTGCCCGCCGTGGAAGCGTGGCAGATATGCACCCGGGCACCGGCATCCCGGGCCAGCAGCGCGTCGCGGGCCACGATCGACTCCTCCGCAGCCCGAGGCCAGCCGGCCAGACCCAGCCGCGCGGCATTGGGACCCTCGTGAGCCACCGCGCCCACGGTCAGCCGGGGTTCCTCGGCATGCTGGGCAATAAGCACACCCAATCCCGCGGCGTACTCCAGGGCGCGGCGCATGACCAGCGGGTCGGCCACACAGACACCGTCATCGGAGAACAGTCGCACCTGAGCGACACCGGCGTTCATCAGACCCATCTCGGTGAGTTGGGAGCCCTCCAACCCGACCGTCACCGCGCCAACCGGATGGACGTCGACCAGTCCGACCTGCTGGCCGCGGCGCCAGACATGGTCGGTGACCACCGGGCTGTCAGCGACGGGATCGGTGTTGGCCATCGCGAACACGGCGGTGAAGCCGCCGAGCGCCGCTGCAGCCGAACCGGTTGCGATGTCCTCGGCGTACTCCCGACCGGGCTCGCGCAGATGGGTGTGCAGGTCAACCAGGCCGGGCAGCAGCACCTGTCCAGCCGCTTCGATGAGGTCCGAACCCTTCGGAGCCTTGAGTCCTGTTCCGATCGCGGCGATCTGCCCGTCGGCCACCAGCACGTCGACCTGATCACCTTCGCCGTAGAGCAGCACTCCACGAATCAGAACCGTCGTATTCCCCGAGTCGCTTCGCTCCTGCCCGCCGCTCGTGCTCATACGCTCACCGCCTCATCGGTTCCGACCAGAAGGTGGAACAGCACCGCCATTCGGACATGTACTCCGTTGGAAACCTGTTGGAGCACAGCCGATTGCGACGAATCCGGAACGGAGAAGGAGATCTCCATTCCGCGCAGCATCGGACCGGGGTGCAGTACCACCGCGTGCTCGGGAAGCATCCCCTGGCGACGCTCGGAGAGACCGTAGAGCGCCGAGTACTCGCGTTCAGAGGGGAAGAATCCGCCATTCATCCGTTCGGCCTGGACGCGCAGCATCATCACCGCGTCGGCGGCGGGCAGTTCGGCGTCGAGGTCATGCGAGACGGTCGCATGGCCCCAGTCACACACCCCGGTCGGCAGCAGGGTCGGCGGGGCCACCAGGACCACCTCAGCGCCGAGGGTGCCCAGCAGTGCGACATTGGAGCGGGCGACCCGGCTGTGCAGGATGTCGCCGACGATCACCACCCGCTTGCCCTCGATATCGCCGAGGCGCTGCCGGATGGTGAGTGCGTCGAGCAGTGCCTGGGTGGGGTGCTCGTGGGTGCCGTCGCCGGCGTTGACAACCGACGGCCCCGAGCCGTCGGCCTCCAGCGTCCACTCCGCCAACTGCTGCGCGGCCCCCGATGCCGGGTGCCGGATGATCAGCATGTCGGCGCCGGCCGCTCGCAGCGTCAGCGCGGTGTCGCGCAGCGACTCCCCCTTGGCCGCCGAGGAACCCGAGGAGCTGACATTGATCACATCGGCGCTCATCCACTTCCCGGCCACTTCGAAGGACACCCGGGTGCGAGTGGAGTTTTCGTAGAACATCGTGATGATGGTTCGGCCGCGCAGCGTGGGCAGCTTCTTGACCTCGCGACCCAGCAGGGCCGACCGGAAACGGTCGGCGTTGTCGAGGATCGCGGTGGCCTCGTCGCGGGTCAGGTCAGAGGCGGACAGCAGGTGTCTCATCGGCGCCATCTCCTCTTCGCGCAAGCGCTCATCGGGGAGGCCCTCCCTCCGGCGAGATCCAGATCCCCTCGACTCCGTCGTCCTCGACCAGTCGCACCTTGACGTTCTCGGCGCGCGAGGTGGGCACGTTCTTGCCGACGTAGTCCGCCCGCAGCGGCAGTTCGCGGTGCCCGCGGTCGACGAGCACAGCCAGCTGGATCGCTGTCGGTCTGCCGATATCGCGCAGCGCGTCCAGCGCCGAGCGGACCGAGCGCCCGGTGTAGAGCACGTCGTCGACGAGGATCACCAGGGAGCCGTCGATGCCCCCGGCAGGTATCGAGGTCTCCTCGAGGGCGCGGGGCGGTTTGGAATCGAGATCGTCGCGGTAGAGCGTGATGTCGAGTCCGCCGCGGGCGACGGTGACGCCGCTGAACTCGTTGATCTTCTCGGCGAGCCGATTCGCCAGCGTGACCCCGCGGGTCGGGATTCCCAGCAGCACCACACGCGGCGCGTCGGCACCGTCTAGCGCGGTTTTCTCAATGATCTGGTGGGCGATGCGGGAAACGGTTCTAGCGACGTCCGCATCGGACATGAGTTCACGGTCGGTGGCGCCCAAGAGCTACCCGGACCTCCTTCTCCGCCTCTCGGGACGGATCGTTAAAGGATGTCAGCGACAGCAGCCTAACACCCGGGAATCCGGTGCGTAGACTCCCGACGGTGAATCTCGCAAATAACCGGACCTCCATCGCCGAGGCAACCGACGCGGGCCTGCTCTCCGGTGCGGTCACGTGCGTGTGGCATCGCGGGGATGTGCTGCAGGTCAACGAGATCGGTCACCGCGATATCGAGGCGGGGCTGCCCATGCAGCGCGACACGATCTTCCGGATCGCCTCGATGACCAAACCGGTTACGGTCGCCGCGGCGATGGCGCTGGTCGAGGAGGGCAAGCTGGCGCTGACCGACCCGGTCAGCCGGTGGCTTCCCGAGCTCGCCGAGATGCGGGTACTGGTCGACCCGAACGGTTCGCTGGACAACACCGTGGCGGCCCGGCGGCCGATCACCATCGACGATCTCATGACCCATCGCAGTGGGTTGGCCTACGGGTTCTCCGTGGGAGGGCCGATCAGCCGGGCCTACGGGCAGGTGTCACTGCGGCAGGATCAGGACCAGTGGCTGGCCGAGGTGGCGGCGCTGCCTCTGCTTCATCAGCCGGGCGAGCGGCTCACCTACAGCCACGGCACCGAGGTTCTCGGTATCGCCCTGTCGCGTATCGAGGGCAAGCCTGTGCACGCCGTGCTCCGCGAGCGGATCTTCGAGCCGCTTGCTATGGCAGACACCGGCTTCTTCATCGCGCCCGAAGCACGCGGGCGTGCCGCCACCATGTACCGGCTCGACGAGGCAGGCACCCTCCAGCACGACATGATGGGTCCGATACCGGTGAAAGAGCCCAGGTTCTGTCAGGGCGGCGGGGGGTTGGTGTCGACGGCCGATGACTACCTGCGGTTCGCGCGGATGCTACTGGGGGCCGGGACGGTCGACGGTGTGCGGGTGCTGTCTGAGGAGTCCGTTCAATCGATGCGCACCGATCGGCTCACCGAGGAACAAAAGCGTCAGCCGTTCCTGGGCGCGCCGTTCTGGGTGGGTCGGGGCTTCGGCCTGAATCTCTCCGTGGTCACCGACCCGGCGAAGTCGGCGCAACTTTTCGGCGCAGGCGGTCTGGGCGCGTTCAGTTGGCCCGGCGCATACGGAACCTGGTGGCAGGCCGATCCAGCCAACGATCTGATCCTGATCTACCTGATTCAGAACTATCCCGACCTCAACTCGGCAGCGGCAGCGGCCGTTGCAGGAAACACGTCGCTGGCGAAACTTCAATCGGCACAGCCGAAATTCGTCCGACGCACCTACGAAGCGCTGGGGTTGTAGCGCCACCGGAGCCTCGGGCTTGACGCTCCAGGCTTCAGTCTTGGGCCGCGGTGCCGCGGACCGCGGCTGCCGCGGCGCGGATCTGCGGTGTCAGCTGCATCAATTGCCCGAGCACCCCGTTGACGAAACCGGGCGATTCGTCGGTGGAGAGCTCCTTAGCAAGCTGGACAGCCTCGTCGACGGCGACCGGCTCTGGGACGTCGTCGGCGTACAGCAGTTCCCACACCGCAACGCGCATGATGGCGCGGTCGACGGCAGGCAGCCGTTCTAGCGTCCACCCCTGCAGGTGCGATGTGATCAATTCGTCGATGTGTGCGGAGTTTTCGCTCACCCCGCGGGCAACAGTCGCGGTGTACGGGTTCAACGCTGAGACATCGTGGTTCGATCCGGCGAGTGCGGTACGCGAATCGGCCACTTCAGCCGCCGACAATCCGCGGGCCTCCGCCTCGAAGAGCAGATCTACGGCGCGCTTACGGGCCTGATGCCTGCCCTTATCGGGCTTGCGGTCAGCCATGACTATGTGTTCACGCGGCCTAAGTAGTTGCCGTCGCGCGAATCCACCTTCAGCTTGTCACCGGTGTTGATGAACAGCGGGACCTGGATCTCGGCACCGGTTTCCAGCGTCGCCGGCTTGGTGCCGGCGCTGGACCGGTCGCCCTGGAGCCCCGGCTCGGTGCTGGCGACCACGAGTTCGACGGTGGTGGGAAGTTCGATATAGAGCGGCGCGCCCTCGTTGAACGCAATCTGAACCGGCATGCTTTCCAACAGGAAGTTGGCGGCATCACCGACGAGTGACTCCGGCAGCGAATGCTGTTCGTAGTCCTGGCTGTCCATGAAGACGAAGTCGTTGCCGTCCCGGTAGAGGTAAGTGGTGTCGCGCCGATCCACGGTGGCGGTTTCCACTTTCACCCCGGCGTTGTAGGTCTTGTCGACGACCTTTCCCGAGAGCACGTTCTTGAGCTTGGTCCGGACGAAAGCCGGCCCCTTGCCGGGCTTGACATGCTGGAACTCGATGATGGTCCAGAGCTGGCCGTCGATGTTCAGCACGAGGCCGTTCTTGAAGTCGGCAGTGGATGCCACGGGCGGTCGCTCTCCTTCGGTCTTCTGCAGGCGCTGAAATCTTTTACCGGCGCCTAGAGGATGGCCAGGTCCTTCGGGAACCTGGTCAACAGTTCCGGGCCCCACTCGCCGACGACCAAGGTGTCCTCGATGCGGACTCCGCCACGGTCAGGCAGGTAAACACCGGGTTCCACGGTCACCACGGAGCCAGCACAGAGTGTACCGGCGGCAGTCGAGTTGATTCCCGGCGCTTCATGGATCTGCAATCCGACGCCGTGACCCAGCCCGTGGCCAAAGTGTTCGCCATAGCCGGCCTCATCGATAACCTTGCGGGCCGCGCGATCGACTTCGCACAGCTGGACCCCTACCTCGAGTGCGTCCCGGCCCGCCTGTTGCGCGGCTGCAACCAGCCCGTAAACCTCGCGCTGCCAGTCCGCTGCGGAGCCGAGGACGAAGGTGCGGGTCATATCGGAGTGGTAGCCGGCAACGAGGGCCCCGAAGTCGATCTTGACGAAGTCGCCACTGCGCAGCACGGCCTCGGTCGGCCGATGATGCGGTACCGCCGAATTCACACCGGCGGCCACGATGGTCTCGAAGGCTCGAGCATCGGCGCCGTGGTCCAGCATTAACGACTCCAACTCACGGGCAACCGCACGTTCGCTGCGTCCGGGCCGCAGGCCGTCTCTGCTCACCAGATCCGTCAACGCCGAGTCAGCCGCTCGGCAGGCCAGTCGCAGTAGGGCGATCTCGGCGGCGTCCTTGACCTCGCGGAGGGCTTCGACAGCACCCGACGCGCGAACCAGTTCCGTGCCGACATGGCCGGCGAGTTCACCGGACAGCACCTCGAAACCGTCGACGGTGACGATATGGCTCTCGAATCCGATTCGCCTGGCACCCGCCGCCAGCGCCCGCGACACCAGATGGCGGCCGCACGCGCGGTCGATCACAGTGTCGAGGTCCGGTGCCTGCCGCAACGCCTGGGTCCGATATCGCGAGTCGGTGACCAGCACCGGACCGGTATCGGAGGCGAACACCAGCAACGCCGCATTGGACCCGGTGAACCCGGACAGATAACGCACATTGACGAGATCACTCACCAGCATCGCATCCAGGCCCGCAGCATCCAGCCGGGCGGCCAGTCGGGCCCGACGTTGGGAATGTGTCACGGTCGGTGACGGTACTCGCTAGGCTGCGTACTCATGAATATGTGGTTGCCGCGCGGACTGGTGTTGGCGGCGGGGATGGTGCTGCTCCGCCTAGTGCAGGGAACGTTGATCAACACCTATCCCACCAAGGCCGGCGTCATCAGCCTGGTGCTGGTGGTGCTGTTCGGGGTCGGCGCCTTCGTATGGGCTCTGCTCGACGGTATGTCCGACGCCCGGGCCAATCCTGACCCAGACCGCCGCCGCGACCTCGCGATGCGCTGGTTGTTGGCCGGTCTAATTGCCGGCGTGCTCAGCGGCATCGTGGTCTGGATCATCTCGCTGGTCTACCGAGGCGTCTACGCCGAAGGCATCGTGCCTGAGCTCAGCGTGTTCGCGGCCTTCACCGCACTGCTGGTATTGCTGCCCGCCATGCTCGCGGTGGCCGTGGGCCGCCGGATGGTCGACCGCACGCGGGGTCCGCAGGAGCGGCGACGGGTCACTGACGGAGTCGAGACCGACGTGTTCGATGCGGTTCGCGACGACGAGCCGCGCACCGGCCCCATCCCGTCGGTCGCCGCCACCGCGGCCGGCGCTGCCGCGGTCGACTATCCCGAGGGTCTTACCTCACCGGTCGCCCTTGCTGAGCGCGAGCAGGCCGATGACGCCACTGAGCGGATCGTCGGGCAGATACACGACGAGACCGAACGGATCGAAGCCGAGATCGACCGGATTCAGTCCGAGGGCGACACTAAGCACTGAAGCGTCGCTAGCTGACTTTTCAGATCAGCGCTCGGCAGCCAGATAGCGCAGCGCAAGTAGGTAACCCTGCACCCCGAGGCCGACGATCACCCCGGTGGCGATCGCGCTCAGGTATGAGTGATGGCGAAAGTCTTCGCGTGCATGAACATTCGAGATATGCACCTCGATCAAGGGGCCGCGAAGTTCGGTGCAGGCATCGCGCAGCGCAATGGATGTGTGGGTAAGTGCGCCGGCGTTGAGAATCACCGGGTCCTCCGCGTCTGCTGCGGCGTGCAGCCAGTTCAACAACTCTGCCTCGCTGTCGCTTTGACGCACCACGGCGGTCAATCCCAACTCGCTGGCCTCGGCTTCGATCAGCGCAACGAGTTCGTCATAGGTTGTGTTGCCGTAAACCTGGGGCTCGCGCTGGCCGAGCCGACCCAGGTTAGGACCGTTGAGCACCAGGACCGTTGTCACTGCTACATCTCCTCTTCGCCCGCATGGGCAACTTCGGCATAGGCGGCCGCCAGCAGGGCCGGATCGGGCCCCTCCAGGCGGCCGGGCTTGGCAAGGCCGTCGAGTACTACGAATCGCAGCACCCCCGACCGGGTCTTCTTATCCCCCGCCATATATCCGAGGAGTTCGGGCAACGCGTCGGCGTCATAGGTCACCGGTAATCCCAGCGCCATCAGCACGTCTCGGTGCCGCTGAGCCGTCGCGCCGTCCAGTCGGCCGGTGAGGCGGGCCAGTTCGGCGGCGAAGATAAGGCCGACCGACACTGCGGCGCCGTGCCGCCACCGGTAGCGCTCCCGCCGTTCGATGGCATGGGCCAGGGTGTGGCCGTAGTTGAGGATCTCGCGCAGTGCCGACTCCTTCTCATCGGCGGCCACCACGGTGGCCTTGACCGCGATCGCGCGCCGGATCAACTCGGGAAGCACCGAACCGGAGACATCGACGGCCGCGTGCGGGTCGGCCTCGATCAGTTCCAGAATCACCGGATCAGCGATGAACCCGGCCTTGACCACCTCGGCCATACCCGCCACCAACTCATTGCGGGGCAAGGTCTCCAGAAGTGCAAGGTCGACGACGACGGCGGCCGGCTGGTGGAACGCGCCAACAAGATTCTTACCGGCATCGGTGTTGATCCCTGTCTTACCGCCGATGGCGGCGTCGACCATCGCCAACAGGGTGGTCGGCACATGCACGATGTCGACACCACGAAGCCAGGTCGCCGCGGCGAAGCCCGCCACATCTGTCGCGGCCCCACCACCGAGGCTGACGATCGCATCCTTACGGTCGATTCCGATGCGTCCCAAAACCTCCCAGAGGAACGCGACGACCTGAAGATCTTTGCCGGCTTCGGCATCAGGTAATTCGATACGATGCGCATCGATACCTTTGTCGGCCAGGTGCTGTCGAATTGCCTCGGCGGTCTCGGACAGCACTGGCTGATGAAGTACCGCGACCCTGTGGCGGGAACCGAGTAACTCGCTCAACTCCCCGAGCAGCCCAGTACCGACGATCACCGGATACGGCGGGTCAACGGCGACCTCGATGGTGATCGGCGCGGCTGAGGATGCCGCCACCTCAGGACTAATCATTTACGGACTCCGGGACGGCGGGCCGCCAAGGTGGCAGGTGTAACCGGCTCGGCCGGGCGGAGTGGTTCCGGCGCATTAACGAACGCTTCCGGCACCGCCGGCGCAGCCGCCACCGTGGTGGGCCGCCGCCATGGCGGCCTCCTCCGGCGCGGTGGGTCCGGATTCTCAAGGCGGCCGACGATATAGCGGACAACGGCTCCGGGGTTTCGCCTGTTGGTGTTGATCCGGATTGTCGCAACCCTGCGGTACAGCGGAACCCGATCGGCCATCAGCTGGCGGTATTTATCAGCGCGATCAGGTCCAGCCAGCAGTGGACGCACGGCGCTGCCGCTGGTTCGGCGAATCCCTTCGGCAGCAGTGATTTCCAGATAAATCACCGTCTGGCCGGCCAGCGCGTCACGCACTCCGGCTGTGGTCACCGCGCCACCACCCAACGACACGATCCCGTCGTGACTCTCGAGCGCCTCGCGGACCACCTGTTCCTCGATTCGGCGGAAGGCGGCTTCACCGTCTTCGGTGAAAATCTCAGCGATACTGCGGCCGGTACGCTCCACGATCACGGCATCGGTGTCGATCAGCGCACACCCCATTGCCTTGGCCAGCCGACGCCCGATAGTTGATTTTCCCGAGCCGGGCAGCCCGATCAGCACGGCCTTGGGTGCCATCCCACTACCCCGACAGCCGTACCGAGTCTGAGCCGACGATGGCCTCCCGCTCGCCCAGCTCACGAAGGTAGCCGTCGATGTTGCGTCGGGTCTCGGTCAGCGAGTCACCGCCGAACTTCTCCAGCGCCGCCCGGGCGAGCACCAGAGCGACCATGGTCTCGACCACCACCCCGGCCGCCGGTACCGCACAAACATCGGAACGCTGGTGGATCGCCACGGCCTGTTCGCCCGTGGCCAGGTCAACGGTGGCAAGCGCGCGGGGCACAGTGGAGATCGGCTTCATTGCGGCCCGAACCCTCAGCGCCTGACCGTTTGTCATCCCGCCTTCCAGCCCACCAGCCCGATTGGTGGACCGCATCACACCATCAGGTCCCGGAAACATCTCATCGTGGGCGGCACTGCCGCGACGGCGCGCCGTTTCGAAGCCGTCACCGATCTCGACGCCCTTGATCGCATGAATGCCCATCACGGCCGCGGCCAACTGGCTGTCGAGCCGGTTGTCCCCGCTGGTGAATGAGCCGAGTCCGATCGGCAAACCGTGCACGACGACCTCAACCACACCACCGAGGGTGTCACCGTCGCGCTTGGCTGCTTCGATCTCAGCAATCATCGAATTCTCGGCCGCCTCATCCACTGCGCGAACCGGGCTCTCATCGATACGCGGCAGGTCGGCGAAGGTCGGTGGCGGACCGTCGTAGGGCACCGATGACCCAATCGACACCACGTGCGACAACACTTCGACGCCGAGTGCCTGACGCAGGAATGCGCGGGCGATTGTTCCGGCTGCGACGCGGGCGGCCGTCTCGCGGGCGCTCGCACGTTCAAGTACCGGGCGCGCATCGGTGAATCCGTATTTGAGCATGCCGGCGTAATCGGCGTGGCCGGGCCGCGGTCTGGTCAGCGGAGCATTACGGGCCCCGCCTTCTGACTCCAGCGCGGCGGCGTCCACCGGGTCGGCTGCCATCACCGTCTCCCACTTGGGCCACTCGGAGTTGCCGATTTCAATAGCGATCGGCCCACCCAGCGTGCTGCCGTGCCGGATCCCGGCCAGCACGGTGACCTCGTCCTGTTCGAATTTCATCCGTGCACCCCGGCCGTAACCGAGCCGCCGCCTGGCCAGCTGGCCGGCGATATCGGCAGAGGTGACCTGCACGCCCGCGACCATGCCCTCGACCATCGCCACCAGGGCGCGGCCGTGGGATTCACCAGCAGTGGTCCATCGCAACACGCGATCATCTTCCCACGTCGGCGACGCGGTGCCCAATATGGCAGACCGAAACCAGGGTTCTAAAACAGTGCCAGCCCGGTGGCGGCGAGACTCGCCACACACATCGACGGCCCGTGCGGGACCAGGGTGATTCGGTACCGCAACGCCGCGATCGCAGCCACGATCGCGGTCAGCAGGGGTGCGCCGAGCGCGCCGACGAGCCACACCGGAAACCCGTATGCGCCTGTCAGCGCGCCCAGGGCGAGGGCCAGTTTGACGTCACCGGCACCGAGTCCGGCGGGGTCGACAAGGTGCACCGGCAGGTAGAGGCCAGCCAATGCCAGCCCGCCCAGCAGTGCGGGCACCCCGAGTCCGCCGACGAACGCGCCAGCCAGGATCACCACTGCGCCGGGCAGGGTGAGCGCATTGGGCAGGCGGCGGCGGCGGATGTCGACTGCGCACAGCGCCGTCGCCCAGGTGATCACCGTCACGGTGCCCAGCATCCCGAGACCAGTCACGGTCCAGGACGCTAGCCCAGTGCGGCCGCCATCTGCTGTCGCGGCGCCGGAAGGCCTGTGAATTGTTCAACCTGACTGAAGGCCTGGTGCAGCAACATCTGTAGACCGCTGATCACCTCACCGCCGGCAGCGCTGACCGCACGAGCCAATGGAGTGGGCCAGGGGTCGTAGATGGCGTCCAGCAGTACCGGCACACGGGCGAACGTTGCCGCGTGGACGGCGGCCGCCTCGGCGGGAATGGTGCTAACCAGAACGCTGGCGGCGGCAGCCAACCCGGGCAGTTCAGGGTCGGAGAAGTCCCGAGATGCGATGACCGCACCGAGTTCACTGCCCAGTTCAACCAGCCTCACCGCTTTCTCGCGGTCGCGCGCCACCACGGTGATCTCACCCACCCCGAGACCCGCAAGAGCGGCGACGGCTGCCGGCGCGGTGCCGCCGGAACCGAGCACGATCGCCCGATCCCCACGAAGAGGTGCCGGATCGCGGGCGTCGTGCCGGTGTCCGAGTGCACCTGCCACACCGTCGATATCGGTGTTATCGGCACGCCAGCCGTGATCGGTGCGCACCAGGGTGTTGGCCGAACCAACCAGTTCGGCGCGGTGGGTGCGCTCGTCGGCGAACCGCAGGGCAGCGAACTTGCCGGGCATGGTCACCGAGACACCGACCCACTCCGGGCCGAATCCGGCTACCAGCGTGGGTAATTCGTGAGCTGTGCACTCGATACGCTCATAGGTCCAGTCATCCAGACCGAGCGCACGATAGGCCGCCAGGTGCAGCTGTGGCGAACGAGAGTGCGCGACAGGCGAGCCCAGGATGGCAGCCTTACGGGCGTTCAACTGCGCTCTTCACTAACGTTCATCACGCGCGGTCCAACTGCGCTCTTCACTAACGTTCATCACGCGCGGTCATCGCCCGGAATTGAGTATGCCACTGCTCTTCGCCTGCTCGATGTTGTTCAAATGCTCCCTGTAGTCGCTGGTGAACAACGTGGTGCCATCTTGATTCACCGTCACGAAATACAGCCAGTTTCCCGGCTCAGGACGCTCAGCCGCAGCCAACGCATCGTCACCGGGTGAGCAGATCGGCGTCGCGGGGAGACCGGCCTTGGCGTAGGTGTTCCACGGGGTCTCAGTCTTCCGGTCGGTATCGGTCGTGGCGACCTCTTGTTTGACAAGCGGATAATTCACCGTCGAATCGAACTCGAGCCGGTCGTAGTCACTGGTGAGTCGGTTATAGATGACACGAGCCACCTTGGCGAAGTCGGCAGGTTTGGCTTCCTTCTGCACCAGTGACGCGACGATGAGGACTTCATAGGGTGACATGTTCATGGCCTTGGCGGTGTCGAGCAGTCCGCTCTCGACATAGTGCTCACCGCTCTCAGCGACCAGCTTGGCGAGGATCTCCTTCGCCGATGCAGCGGGATCGATGTTCCAGGTGCCGGGTGCGATCAAGCCCTCGAGGCGGCGGTGACTGTTACCCATCACACCGGCGCCCTTGATGGCCCAATCCGGCACATTCAACGACGACAGGGGACCATCTCCGGCGGCCGCCTTGAGGTCCTTGGCTGATACGCAACTGCGCTTGCCGTTAAGGTCGACGCAACTAGCATCCGAGATCAGCGTGAAGATGCCCTCGGTGACCGCACCGGTGCTGACCGCTTCGATATCGTCGAGTTGACGTCCCTCCGGAATCACAAGCTTGCCGACCCGCATTGTGGGATCGGTCAACTTCGCCACGGCCGTCGCCGCAGGGATCTCGGTGCGCAGCTTATAGAAGCCCGGCTGGATCGCAGCCATGTCGGGGTTCCCCGCGGCGACGCCGACGAAGACCCCCGCGTTGGCGATGACGCCCTTGTCCACAAGGTTCTGGGCGATCACTGATCCGGAGTCGCCGGGGTTGACCTGGATGACGATATCTTCGGCACCGTCACCGGTGAAGTCACTAGACGTCCTATTGCCGCCGAAAATTTTGGGACCGAACAACACTGCACCGAGCACGACGGCAACGAGCAGACCGATCAGCGCGACGAGCCTGCGACGTCCGGCCCGCTGCTGCGCGCGGTTACGGCTCGCCGCCCGGACGGCCGTGGGCTCCGCACGATCTGACTCTGAGTCTTCCGGCATCGTCACTCTCTCACGAGGTTCGGTTACGAGGTCGCAGCCGCGTTGCGGCGTTGGTCCAGCCAGCCCTGCAGGATCGCCACGGCGGCAGCCTGGTCGATCATCCCCCGCTGGTTCTTAACGCGTACCCCCGCCTCCCGCAGGGATCGTGCCGCACTGACGGTAGTAAGTCGTTCGTCCGCTAACCGAACCGGCACCGGACTGATGCGCTCGGCGACAGCGTCGGCCATCTCGACCGCGTCCTCCGCGGACAATCCGGCGCGATCGGCCAGTGTGCGGGGCAGGCCCACCACCACCTCGACGACCTCCAACTCCCGGACCAACGCTGCTAGTCGGCGCAGGTGCCCGGACCCGCGGTCACGGCGAACCGTCTCCACCGGCGTGGCAAGGATAGCGTCCGGATCGCTGACCGCTACCCCGATGCGCACCGTGCCAACGTCGATACCGAGCCGCCGTCCCCGACCCGGATCATCGGCACCCGGCCGATCAGGCAGGCGGTTCTGCGCGGACATTGTCGGACCTCAGTCCCGCGCCAGCTCGGCCCGGACCGCGGCGAGCGCGGCATCGATACCCTCCGGGTCGGTGCCCGATCCCTGAGCCAAGTCGGCCTTACCGCCGCCGCGGCCGCCCACCGCGGCCGCCACACCCTTCACCAGATCACTGGCCCGGACGCCGACGTCCTGGGCAGCCGGGTTGGCGGCAACCACGAACGGCACCACGGCGCCGCCGTCCTTATTTTCCGCGCCCTCCGCGATCAGGACCACCACGCCCGGCTCGGAGCCGAGCCGACCGCGGATATCGCCGACCAGTGAGCGCAGGTCTCCCGAAGTCATTCCGGTCGGCATCCGCTGGGCTACCAGGCGGACGTTGCCCACCTGCTCGGCTGCCGAAACCACGTCAGCCGCGCCGGAACGCGCGGAGGCGAGCCGCATCCGTTCCACTTCCTTTTCGGCAACTCTCAGTCGCTCGACCAGCACGGCCACCCGGCCAGGCACCTCCTCGGAGGGCACTTTCAGGCTCGATGCCAGACCGGCCATCAGCGCGCGCTCCCTGGCCAGATAGCGGAACGAATCCAGTCCCGAGTAGGCCTCAACGCGACGCACGCCGGAGCCGACCGAGGACTCCCCGAGAATGGTGATCGGTCCGATCTGAGCCGAATTGCGGACATGAGTGCCGCCGCAGAGTTCCAGGGAGAACGGACCGCCGATCTCCACCACCCGAACCTCGTCAGGATACTGCTCACCGAATAGGGCCATCGCCCCCATCGCCTTCGCCTTCTCGATTCCGGTGACGAAGGTGTTCACCGGGAAGTCGGCCTCAACAGCCTCGTTGGTGACCACTTCGATCTGGCTGCGCTGCTCTTCGGTGAGCGGTCCCTGCCAGTTGAAATCGAATCGAAGATATCCGGGGCGGTTGAGCGATCCGGCCTGAACGGCGTTGGGCCCCAGTATTTCTCGCAATGCTGCATGCACCAGATGGGTGCCGGAGTGGCCCTGGGTGGCACCATGACGCCACTTCGGATCCACCTCGGCGACAACGGTGTCGCCCTCGACGAACTCCCCCGACTCGACATTGACGCGGTGCACCCACAGGGTTTTGCCGATCTTCTGCACATCGGTGACCGCAGCCTTGGCCGCCGCACTGCTGCCCGTGCCGCTGATCCAGCCGATATCGGCGATCTGCCCGCCGGACTCGGCGTAGAGCGGGGTGCGATCGAGCACGATCTCGATCCGCTCCGGCGGCACCGACTCGGAGTGCACCGGCGAATGGTGGGCCACCACCGGAACCCGCTTGCCGTCGACGAAGATGCCGATGATCCGCCCCTGCGAGGTGAGCTCATCGAAGCCGGTGAACTCCGTCGGACCCGCATCAACGAGTTCGCGGAACGCCGACAGGTCGGCATGGGCGTGCTTGCGGGCGGCGGCATCGGCCTTGGCGCGACGACGCTGCTCGGCCATCAACTCGCGGAACCCGAGTTCATCGACTGTGAGCCCAGCCTCGGCGGCCATCTCCAGGGTGAGCTCGATCGGGAACCCGTAGGTGTCATGCAGGGCGAAGGCCTCCGAGCCGCCCAGCACGGTCTTGCCGGCCGACTTGGTGGCGGCCGCAGCGTCGGAGAACAGCCGCGATCCCGAGACCAGGGTCCGGTTGAAGGCCGTCTCCTCCGCCACCGCGATCCGGTTGATGCGGTCGAAGTCGGTGACAAGCTCCGGGTAGGACGGACCCATCGCGTCACGAACGCAGGCCATCAACTCGCCCACGATCGGGGTGTCGATTCCGAGCAACTTGGCGGCACGGACGATACGGCGCAACAGTCGGCGCAACACATAGCCGCGGCCCTCGTTGGCGGGGGTGACACCGTCGGCGATGATGATCGCCGCGGTGCGGCTGTGGTCGGCGATGACCCGATAGCGCACATCGTCGATCGTGTTTCCGGTGCCGTATCCGCGGGGTGCGCGCTGGGCCACCTTGTCGATCATCGGGCGCATCAGGTCGATCTCGTAGACGTTGTCGACGCCCTGCAGCAGGCAGGCGATCCGCTCGACGCCCATGCCGGTGTCGATGTTCTGCCGCGGCAGCGGGCCGAGGATCTCGAACTCCTCCTTCGACGTGCCATCACCGCGCTCGTTCTGCATGAAGACGAGATTCCAGATCTCGATATAGCGGTCCTCATTGGCTTCCGGTCCGCCCTCGACCCCGTATTCCGGGCCGCGGTCGTAGTAGATCTCCGAGCACGGCCCGCACGGCCCCGGGATTCCCATAGACCAGTAGTTGTCGGCCATACCGCGGCGCTGTATGCGCTCGGGCGGCAGCCCCGCCACGTCCTGCCACAGCCCGACGGCTTCGTCATCGTCATAGAAGACGGTGGCCCAGAGCCGTTCCGGGTCCATCCCGTAGCCGCCCTCGGTGACCGGCTTGGTGAGCAACCCCCAGGCCAATTCGATAGCGCGGCGCTTGAAGTAGTCACCGAAGGAGAAGTTGCCCGCCATCTGGAAAAAGGTGTTGTGGCGGGTGGTGATACCCACCTCGTCGATATCCGGGGTGCGGATGCACTTCTGGATGCTGACCGCGGTGTCGTACGGCGGCGTGCGTTGGCCCAGGAAGAAGGGCACGAACTGCACCATGCCGGCGTTGACGAACAAAAGGTTGGGATCGTCAAGGATCACCGAAGCGCTGGGCACCTCAGTGTGACCGGCGCTGACGAAGTGATCCAGGAACCGCTTCCTGATCTCATGTGTCTGCACGGGTGTCCTTGTATGTGGATATGGCTTATTGATCTGGCTTATTTCACGGCGGCTCGACGTGGTCGTACCGGGGCATCGACCGCCTTACATTACCGGGCGACGTCCCTCAGGCCTCCCAGCAGCGCGGCTACAACTCGATCCGCGCACCGACGATGGCCGTCCGACCCGGCGGCAGGCTGAAATAGCCGGCCGAATCTGCGGCGATGTACGAGGTCGCCACGAACAACCTCTTACGCCACGGAGCCATGGTTGGCGCCGGTCCGGGCACCACGTCGACCCGTGACAGAAAGTAGGACAGATCGGAACGCTCGACAGACGGCTGGACCAGGTCGAGGGTCGCGGGCACGTCGGGGTCTTCCATGTAGCCGAATTTCGCCTTCACAAACAGGATCCGGCCGTCGG
The DNA here is from genome assembly GCA_037138615.1 of Mycobacteriaceae bacterium. Taxonomy (GTDB): domain Bacteria; phylum Actinomycetota; class Actinomycetes; order Mycobacteriales; family Mycobacteriaceae; genus Mycobacterium. The sequence goes on from JBAXIA010000015.1 coordinate 27,343, forward strand.
TGTATCCGAGGTCGTCGACCGAGATCCTCTCCGCCGGGGACACCCGCGGTACCGGCGGGCTGTCGATGGACAGAACGATCACCCGATCGTGGAGCACCTTGTTGTGCTCGACGTTGGCGCGCATCGCCATCGGGGCCGTCTCAGCGGCGCGATTGAGGAATACCGCGGTGCCGGACACGCGTGCCAGCGGCGGCTTTCGATGGGCGATCTCGGCGACGAACTCGCGCAACGGACCTTCCACCCGACTTCGCTCTCGCGCGACGATCTCACTGCCCCGCCGCCAGGTCATGAGCACAGTGAAGGTCAGCACCGCGATCAGCAGTGGCAGCCAGGCGCCGTAGGGCAGCTTGATGACGTTGGCAGCGACGAAAGCGGCATCGATGGTCAGCAGGATTCCACCGCCGATGACAACCAGCCATAGCGGTGTCCGCCAGTGCGTCCGGGCGATGTAGAGGAATAGCAGAGTGGTGATGGCGATGGTGCCGGCAACCGCCATGCCGTAGGTGTAGGCCAGCGCGGCCGATGAACGGAAGGAGAGCACCAGTAGCAGCACCGCGACGACGAGCACCCCATTGATCCACGGCACGTAGATCTGTCCGATGGAGGCCTCGGAGGTGTGCCGAACGCGTAACCGTGGCAGATAACCCATTTGCACCGCCTGTGAGGCCACCGAGAAGGCGCCGGTGATGACGGCCTGGGAGGCGATGACGGTGGCAGCGGTGGCCAGCACGATCATCGGAATTTGCGCCCACTGCGGGACCAGCAGGAAGAACGGGGCCTCCACCATTTCGTGGTCGCTGAGCAGTTCGGCGCCCTGACCGAGGTAGTTCAGAGTCAGAGACGGCAGCACGACGCCTAGCCAGGCCACTGTGATGGCCCTGCGACCGAAGTGCCCCATATCGGCGTAGAGGGCCTCGGCCCCGGTGACGGCGAGCACGATGCCGGCCAACGAGTAAAAGGCCGCAGACGGATAGCCGATAACGAAGTCGATCGCGTACGTCGGCGAGAGGGCGCGGAGGATCTGCGGGTGCATCGTGATGCCCCACACTCCAAGCGCAGCAATCGCGGCGAACCACACCACCATCACGGGACCGAAGAACCGCCCCACCATCTCAGTTCCCTTGCGCTGCATGGCGAACAGCGCCGCGATGACGATCGCGGTGATCGGTATGACGAAATCCGCGAACTCGGGTCCGAGGACCTTCAGTCCCTCGACCGCGGAGAGCACCGAGATCGCCGGGGTAATCATGCTGTCGCCGAAGAACAGGGCGACCCCGAGGATGCCAACGGCGGTCAGTGCCGCGACGGTACGCGGGCTGCCGTCTCCGTAACGGCGCAGTAGCGCGACGAGTGCCATCACCCCACCCTCGCCGCCGTTGTCGACGCGCATCACCAGCATGACGTAGGTGAGCGTGACGATGGCCATCACCGACCAGAAGATCAGCGACACCACACCGTAGACATGGAGTTGGCCCATTGACATCGGATGCGGGCCGGCGGGATGGAACAGGGTCTGGATGCTGTACAGCGGGCTGGTGCCGATATCGCCGAACACCACCCCGAGCGCGGCCAGGACCAGGCCGGCCCGCAGCGGTGGGGCACCGTGGGGGGCCTGCACCGACTGTTCCGCCCTTTCCGACTGCACCATGAAAAGAGCCTACGACCGCTTGCGCCGGATGATGGCCCGAAGTCTGTCCAACCGGCCCGCGATCTCCCTTTCCGCACCGTGCGTGGTCGGCCGGTAGTAGTCGACAGCTGCGATCTCATCCGGCGGATACTGCTGTGCCACAACACCATCCGGGTCGTCATGCGGATAGCGATAACCCTGCGCATGGCCAAGCTGGGCGGCACCCGAGTAGTGGCCATCGCGCAGGTGAGCAGGCACCAGCCCGGCCTTGCCGGCCCGGATATCGCCCATAGCCGCGCCGAGTGCCGTGGTGACGGCATTGGACTTCGGCGCGGTGGCCAGGTGGACGGTGGCGTGCGCCAGGGTCAGCTGGGCTTCCGGCATACCGATTAGTGCGACGGTCTGCGCCGCGGCGACGGCGATGGGTAACGAGGTCGGATCAGCCATGCCGATGTCCTCGCTGGCCAGAATCACCAACCGACGCGCCACGAATCGGGGGTCTTCACCGGCCACCAGCATGCGGGCCAGGTAGTGCAGGGCCGCATCAACATCGGACCCACGGATGCTCTTGATGAAGGCGCTGATCACGTCGTAGTGCTGGTCGCCGTCGCGGTCGTAGCGCACCGCTGCTTGATCAAGGGACTGCTCGACGGTCTGCACCGTCACGGTCCCATCGGCAGCCGCGGCGGTCTCCGCGGCGACTTCCAGGGCGGTCAGGGCCCGGCGGGCATCGCCCGCGGAAAGTTTGACCAGCAGTTCCACCGCGTCGTCCTCGATCACCAACGCCGCGTCCAACCCGCGCGGGTCGGCTACCGCACGGCGCACCACCGCCCGGATATCGTCCGGGGTCAGCGGGTGCAGTTGCAGGATCAGCGATCGCGACAGCAGTGGTGCGACGACCGAAAAGGACGGGTTCTCCGTGGTGGCTGCCACCAGCAGCACCACCCGGTTCTCGACGGCGGCCAGCAGGGCATCCTGCTGGGTCTTGGAGAAGCGATGCACCTCGTCGATGAACAGAACGGTCTGCTGACCGCGCAGCAATGCCTGGCGGGCGCTTTCGACGACCGCCCGCACCTCTTTGACCCCGGCGGTCAGCGCGGACAGTGCTTCGAACCGCCGACCGGTGGCCTGCGAGATAAGCGAGGCCAGTGTGGTTTTACCGGTGCCCGGCGGCCCGTAGAGGATCACCGATGCGGCACCGGTTCCTTCGACGAGTCGTCGCAATGGTGATCCCGGTCCCAGCAGATGAGCCTGGCCGACGACCTCCTCGAGGGCGGCCGGGCGCATTCGGACCGCCAGCGGGGCCGACCCCGATGCCGACGAGTCCGCCGAGAAATCGTCCCCGGGCAGGTCGAACAGGCTGTCGGACACTGATCAGGCTTACCACGGCGTCCCCCGCGGCGGGGTACCGGCCAGCGGTACCCCGCCGGCCGGATCAAATCCGTCAGGGCCCATGATCGGGCGCGTGTCATACGCGAAGTACGGGCCGTGGGCGGTGATCGCAGGCGGATCCGAGGGCGTCGGCGCCGAGTTCGCGCTCCAGCTGGCCGAATCCGGTATCAACCTGGTTCTGCTGGCCCGCAAACCGGAGGCGCTGGAGTCGACCGCTCAACAATGCCGTGGTCATGGCGTTGACGTGCGGACGCTGGCAGTTGATCTCGTCGAGCGGACCGCGGTCGAGAAGGTCACCGCGGCCACCGACGACATCGAAGTCGGCCTGCTGATCTACAACGCCGGTGCCAACACCTGCAGCGCGGAGTTCCTGGACGCCGAACTCACCGACTTCCAGGCCGTCATCGATCTGAACATCACCACCATGATGGCGCTGGTTGCGCACTACGGACGGGCCATGCGCGCCCGACGACGCGGGGGCATCATGCTCGTCGGTTCGATGGCCGGCTACCTGGGCTCGGCCCGGCACACGGTGTACGGCGGGGTGAAGGCCTACGGGCGGATCTTCGCCGAGGGTCTCTGGCTGGAACTGCGCGAGCACAACGTCGATGTCCTGGAACTGGTCCTCGGGGTCACCCGCACGCCTGCCATGCAGCGGTTGGGATTGAACTTCGATCTGCCGGGTTTGCGTGTTGCTGAACCCGCGGACGTCGCACGAGAAGGCCTGGCCCACTTGGGAAACGGACCTGTGCATGTGGCCGGGGGCAACGCCGAGGACATCCGGCGACGTAACGATCCGGACCGGGCCACAGTGGTAGAGGGCACGCACCGATTCATGCGGCGACTGCTCGCGGACTAGCTGCGCGGAGCGTCGGCCCCGTCTTGCCAGCGCTGTGACGGCGGCCTGAACACGTGCTACCGGGTCGGCGCGCATCCGAATACCGCGGCAGGTACCCAACCGCTGGGTTAACGGCGACCATCTTCTCGAAGAAGTTTCGCGAAAAGCTTGCATAGCAAATACGCGTGTGACTAATTTGGAGCACCTAACCTGAATATTAAAGACTATCTGGCTGGCAACGGATCGATGTTTGACACCGAAAACCTACACTGAGGTGCGGTTTCAGCAACGAACGGGGCGATTGGCCGCGCAATGGTGCCGACGGTGCCGCCACGCAGCCTGAACCAGACGTGCGAAAGGCAGAATCCTGTGGCTGACAAATTCCCCAACCAACCTCTCAACGTCGTCGAGAACTTTGTCGACAAGCCCTACACCGTGCAACGGCTGGTGGAGCGGCCGGTCGAAAAGGTCATCGACAAGCCGATCACTCTGGAGCGGTTGATCGAGCGACTGGTGGTTGACACCGTCGACAAGGTCGTCGACAAGCCGGCGCAGGTATCGCGCCTGGTCGAACGTCCGGTGGTGACCGTTGTCGATGAACTGGTCGACAAGCCGGTCAAGGTGGCCCGCCAACTGGAGCGACCCGTGGTCACCATCGAGGACCGGGTTGTCGACAAGCCGGTCAGCGT
>JBAXIA010000016.1:0-31297 GCA_037138615.1 Mycobacteriaceae bacterium
GGCGTGGTCGGACCACCGCAGCGCGTAGGCGGCCGGCTTCTCGACCCTCGCTGATAATGCACGGTCAGCGAGGGTCGGGGTGGCCAGGTGATAGTCGATGCGCCAACCGGCGTCAGTGTCGAACGCCTTGCCGCGCCAGGACCACCAGCTGTAGGGGCCGGGCTGGTCGGGGTGATGACGGCGGACGACATCGACCCAGCCGGACGCCATCAACTCAGAGAGCCACTGACGCTCCTCGGGCAGGAATCCGGCCTTTTTGACATTGGCCTTCCAGGCTTTGATGTCATTCTCGGTGTGGGCGATATTCCAGTCCCCGCACAGCACCGCGTCTCGGCCGTCAGCGGCGAGTTCCGCCATCCGCCCGGTCAGCGCAGCCATGAACCGTTCCTTCTCCAGCTGACGGTCAGTACCGGCCTCGCCGGTGTGCACATAGACACTGGCGACCGTCGTACCCCCCGGTAGATCGACCTCGATATAGCGGCCATGATCGGCGAATTCCGTTGCTGACAAACCGATCCGAACGCCCGAGAATGGCGTGCGGCTGAGGATCGCGACACCGCTACGGCCTTTCAGATGCGGCTGCGCCGAGGCCAGATGCCAGCCGGTGTCCAGCGCCGGCGCCAGTGCCTCGGCTACCTGATCGTCATCGGCGCGGGTCTCCTGCAGACACACCACATCGGCGGCTGTCTGCTCCAGCCAGGACAGCAGGCCGAGGTTCTCCGGCGAGCGCTGCCGGACTGCGGCGCGCACACCGTTGACATTGATGGTCGTGACGATCAGTCGAGGGACCTCTTGAGAGCGCGGGCAATGGTGTGTAGGTACTGCTCACTGGTCTCATACGGCTGATCAGGACTGATCAGAATCGCCAGATCCTTGGTCATATGGCCGCCCTCGACGGTGGCGATGACGGTTTCCTCAAGCTTGTGCGCGAACTCGATCACCTCGGGGGTGCTATCCAGCTTGCCGCGATGCTCCAGCCCGCGCGTCCAGGCGAAGATCGATGCGATCGGATTGGTGGAGGTGGCCTTACCCTGCTGATGCTGACGGTAATGCCGGGTAACGGTGCCGTGCGCGGCCTCAGCCTCCATGGTCTTGCCGTCCGGGGTCAGCAGCACCGAGGTCATCAGGCCCAGTGAGCCGTAGCCCTGGGCCACAATGTCGGACTGCACATCGCCGTCATAGTTCTTGCACGCCCAGACGTAGCCGCCCTCCCACTTGAGGCAGGACGCCACCATGTCGTCGATCAGCCGGTGTTCGTAGGTAAGCCCGCGAGCATCGAACTCCTCTTTGTAGTCCTCGTCGAAGATCCGCTGGAACTCGTCCTTGAACATGCCGTCATAGGCCTTGAGGATGGTGTTCTTGGTCGACAGATAGACCGGATAGTTCTGCACCAGGGCGTAGCTGAACGTCGAGCGGGCGAAGTCCTGGATCGACTTCTTGAAGTTGTACATCCCCATCACCACCCCGCCGTCCTCGGGGATCTGCACCACCTCGTGCACCATCGGCTCGGAGCCGTCTTCGGGCGTGAAGGTGATCGTCACCGTGCCCGGACGGTCCACCTTGAAGTTGGTGGCCCGGTACTGGTCGCCGAAGGCGTGCCGGCCGATGATGATCGGCTTGGTCCAGCCCGGCACCAGCCGCGGAACGTTGGAGATGACGATGGGTGCGCGGAAAATTGTGCCGCCGAGAATATTTCGGATGGTCCCGTTGGGCGACAGCCACATCTTCTTGAGGTCGAACTCTTTGACCCGAGCCTCGTCCGGTGTGATGGTCGCGCACTTGACGCCGACGCCGTGCTTGAGAATGGCGTACGCGGAATCGATCGTCACCTGGTCGTCGGTGGCGTCGCGGTGCTCCATGCCGAGGTCGTAGTACTCCAGGTTCACATCGAGGTGCGGCAGGATCAGGGTGTCTTTGATCAGCTTCCAGATGATGCGTGTCATCTCGTCGCCGTCGAGCTCGACGACGGTGCCCTTGACTTTGATCTTCTGTCCGCTCGACATATAAGTCGCTCTTCCTCCTGCGCACCGGCGAGCAAGCACTCGCCTGGCCAACATTACAAGGGCCCAATACTGCGGTGGCGGGACGGCACCGGGATGGAATGGACTACTGACCAGTAGCTTCGCCGATGCGCAGAGCGGCTAGCCAGCCAGCACAGGTGTGGGATAGAATTCGGTCCGGTCATGAGTGCCAGCGTCAAGCCCCGGCTTGCTGGCCGGCAACCCTCCAACCGCGGTGGGGTGCCTCGGGTGATGACCAGGTTGAGCAGCCGCAGTCGGCTGCCCGGCAAGCGCGGGCCCGCCCTGACGGGCCCCAAAGGAGGCAGGGAAACCTGCACGTACCTGAGGAGGCCATGCTCTATGACTAACCCCGAAGCACATTGGTCATTCGAGACCAGGCAGATCCACGCGGGCCAAACCCCTGACTCCGCCACCAATGCCCGTGCCCTGCCGATCTACCAGACGACGTCCTACACCTTCGACAGCACCGACCATGCCGCCGCGCTGTTCGGGTTGGCTGAGCCGGGCAACATCTACACCCGGATCATGAACCCGACCACCGATGTGGTCGAGCAACGGATCGCCTCCCTCGAGGGCGGGGTTGCGGCACTGTTCCTGGCGTCGGGCCAGGCCGCGGAAACTCTTGCGATCCTCAATATCGCCGGCACCGGCGACCACATCGTCTCCAGCCCCCGGCTCTACGGCGGCACCTACAACCTCTTGCATTACACGCTGCCCAAGCTGGGGATCGAGACCACGTTCGTCGATGACCCCGATGACCTTGATTCCTGGCAGACAGCGGTCCGACCGAACACCAAGGCCTTCTACGCCGAGACCATCTCCAACCCGAAGATCGACATCCTCGACATCCCCGGTGTGTCCAAGATCGCCCACGACAACGGTGTGCCGTTGATCGTGGACAACACCATCGCGACGCCGTACCTGATCCAGCCCATCGCCCATGGCGCGGACATCGTTGTGCACTCGGCCACCAAGTACCTCGGCGGCCACGGCACCGCGATCGCCGGTGTGATCGTCGACAGCGGCAACTTCAACTGGACCAATGGGCGGTTTCCCGGGTTCACCGAACCGGACCCCAGCTATCACGGCGTGGTCTTCGCCGATCTGGGCGCACCGGCCTACGCGCTCAAGGCCAGGGTTCAACTGCTGCGCGACCTAGGTTCCGCGGCTGCCCCATTCAACGCCTTCCTGATCGCCCAGGGAATCGAGACGTTGAGCTTGCGGATGGAGCGTCATGTGTCCAATGCGCAAAAGGTCGCCGAGTTCCTCGCCGGCCACAAAGGTGTGGTGAGCGTCAACTACGCCGGCCTGCCCAGCTCGCCCTGGTATGACCGCGGCCGATCGCTCGCGCCGAAGGGCGTGGGCGCGGTGCTGTCGTTCGAACTGGCCGGCGGAATCGACGCGGGCAAGGCATTCGTCAACGCACTGCAACTGCACAGCCATGTCGCCAATATCGGTGATGTCCGCTCGCTGGTGATCCACCCGGCATCGACCACACACCAGCAGCTGTCCGCAGAGGAGCAACTCGCCTCAGGGGTCACCCCCGGACTGGTTCGGCTGGCAGTCGGGCTGGAGGGTATCGACGACATCCTGGCCGATCTCGAGCGCGGCTTCGCCGGGAGCGCGACGTGACCCTATCCCACGAGCGCATGATGGCATTGCCCGCCGAAGGTGAGATCGACGTTGTCGATATCGGACCGCTGACGCTGGAAAGCGGCGAGGTGATCGACGGCGTCTCCATCGCAGTACAGCGCTGGGGTGAACTGTCGCCGGAGCGCGACAATGTCGTCCTCGTCTTGCACGCCCTCACCGGTGACTCCCGGATACCGGACTGGTGGAGCGGTATCGCCGGCCCGGGCGCGCCGATCGACACCGATCGCTGGTGTGCGGTGGCCACCAACGTCCTGGGCGGGTGCCGCGGTTCCACCGGACCCAGCTCGCTGGCGCGCGACGGCAAGCCATGGGGTTCACGGTTTCCCACGATTACGGTGCGCGATCAGGTCAATGCCGACGCCGCTGCGCTTGCTGCGCTGGGCATCCACGAGGTCGCCGCGGTTATCGGCGGTTCGATGGGCGGAGCGCGCGCACTGGAGTGGATGGTCGGCTACCCCGATCGGGTGCGGGCCGCATTGGTACTGGCCGTCGGGGCACGAGCGACCGCCGACCAGATCGGAACCCAGAGCTCCCAGATCGCGGCGATCACGTCCGACCCGGACTGGCAGGGTGGCGACTACTACGGCACCGGCCGGTCCCCGGACGTCGGCCTGCAACTGGCACGCCGGTTTGCGCATCTCACCTACCGCGGCGAGGCGGAGTTGGATCACCGGTTCGGAAACGACGCCCAGGGCGATGAGGATCCGTTAACCGGCGGCCGCTACGCAGTCCAGAGCTATCTGGAACACCAGGGCGTCAAGCTGGTTCACCGGTTCGATGCGGGCAGTTACGTGGCGCTGACCGAGACCCTGTCCAACCATGATGTGGGACGGGGCCGCGGCGGGGTGAGGGCTGCGCTGCAGTCCTGTTCGGTGCCCGTGGTCGTCGGCGGGATCACCTCCGACCGTCTCTATCCGCTACGGCTTCAGTCCGAGCTGGCCGATCTGCTGCCGGGCTGCAGCGGCCTGCAGATCATCGACTCGATTTACGGCCATGATGGTTTCCTGCTCGAGACCGAGTCCGTGGGCGAGCTGATCCGGGAGACTCTGGCCCTGGCCGACGGCGATACATGAGCGACCCGCGCCACGAACGCTCGCTGTCGTTCGGGTCGCAGGCCGCGGCTTACGAGCGGGGCCGGCCCTCCTATCCGCCGGAGGCCGTTGACTGGTTGCTACCTGACGGTGCGCGCGATGTGCTCGATCTCGGCGCCGGAACCGGAAAACTCACCAGCCGCCTGGTTGAGCGCGGACTTGACGTGGTGGCGGTCGACCCAATCACCGAACTGTTGGATGTCCTGCGCACAACACTGCCGGACACTCCGGGCCTATTGGGAACCGCCGAACACATTCCGTTGCCTGACAACAGTATTGATGCGGTCCTGGTAGCCCAGGCGTGGCACTGGTTCGACCCAGATCGAGCGACCGCAGAAATCGCGAGGGTACTTCGCCCGGGCGGTCGACTCGGTCTGCTGTGGAATGTGCGGGACGAAAGGCTGGGCTGGGTTAAGGAATTCGGCCGCATCGTCGGCCTTGAGCACGACTGGGCCAACACCACTGTCGTACTACCCGAACCGTTCACCGATGTGGCAACACATCAGGTGGAGTGGACCAACTACATCACGCCGCAGGCACTGATCGACTACGTCACCTCTCGCAGTTACTGCATCACCTCTCCTGCCGCGGTACGCGCCAGGACCCTCGACGAAGTCCGCGAGCTGCTGGCCAGCCATCCGGCACTGGCCAATTCCACCGGACTGGCTATGCCCTACATCACCGTGTGTGTCCGGGCCACTTTGGGTTGACCGGGGTTGCTCAGCTGGTCCCCAGCGGGTCGATGGTGAAGGCGATGTAGACCACCGACGCGCATATCCCGGCCATGGTCGCGAAATCAAGGCGCTTCGAGCGCACCACCAGCAGGCCGGCTTGCTCATCGGGGAGCAGCAGCCGCAATCCCGCGGCCAATCCCACCCCGATCCCGATCAGCAGGGCGCCACGCCGCCAGAATCCGGCCGCCACCAGAATCAGTGCGACGCCGAAGATGGCGGCTACGGTGAGGATCGGCCACTGGGCTCGTGCCCGGTCCTTGACGTTCACAGACCCGCTTCTGCCAGTTCCACCACGTTGGTCAACAGGAAGGCGCGCGTCAACGGGCCGACACCACCAGGATTCGGCGACACGTGACCCGCGACATTCCACACGTCTGGCGCCACATCACCGGTGAGCTTGCCGTCAACGTGGCTCACTCCGACATCGACCACGGCTACACCGGGCTTGACCATGTCGGCGGTCAGCATGTGCGGCACACCGACTGCGGCAACAATGATGTCGGCCTGCTTTGTCAGCGACGCCAGATCACGAGTTCCGGTGTGGCACAGCGTCACTGTGGCGTTCTCGGTGCGTCGAGTCAGCAGCAGACCCAGTGGTCGACCGACGGTGACACCGCGACCGATCACCACCACGTGCGCACCATCGATCGGCACGTCGTAGCGACGCAACAGGTGCACGATCCCCCGCGGCGTGCAGGGCAACGGCGCCTTCTCGTTCAGTACCAGCCGGCCCAGGTTGGTGGGGTGCAAGCCGTCGGCATCCTTGGCCGGATCGATCCGTTCCAGCGCGGCGTTCTCGTCGAGATGACGCGGCAACGGCAACTGCACGATGTAGCCGGTGCAGTCCGGGTTGGCGTTGAGCTCGTCGATGGTTTCATTGAGGCGGTCCTGGCTGACGTCGGCGGGCAGATCTCGTCGGAGCGAGGTGATGCCGACCTTGGCGCAATCGGAATGCTTACCGCGCACGTAGGCGTGCGAACCGGGATCGTCACCCACCAGCACCGTGCCCAGGCCCGGGGTTCTTCCGGCCGCTGTCAGGGCTGTGACGCGCCGGGTGAGGTCGACGAAGATCTCGTCGCGGGTGAGCTTGCCGTCGAGGGTTTCTGCGATCACGACTACATTCTGCATATGGACGGTGTCCCCAATGTTTTCAGCCCAGCGAAACTGGGCCCGATCACGCTGCGTAACCGCATCATCAAGGCGGCCACTTTCGAGGGGCGTACGCCACAGGCTCTGGTCACCGATGACCTGATCGCGTTCCACCGGGCGATCGCCGCAGGCGGCGTCGGCATGACCACGGTCGCGTACTGCGCGGTCAGCCCGGGTGGTAGAACCGACGGCAAGCAGATGTGGATGCGACCCGAGGCGTTGCCTGGGCTGCGCCGCCTCACCGACGCCGTGCACGCCGAGGGCGCGGCGATCAGCGCGCAGATCGGCCACGCCGGTCCAGTCGCCAACGCCGCATCCAACAAGGCTCGCGCGCTGGCCCCGGTGCGATTCTTCAACCCGATCGGGATGCGGTTCGCCAAACACGCCAGCCGCGGTGACATCGATGACGTGATCGCCGCGCATGCCTCCGCGGTCCGGCTGGCCATCGACGCCGGCTTCGATGCGGTCGAGGTCCATCTCGGCCACAACTATCTGGCGAGTTCGTTTCTATCCCCGTTGATCAACCGGCGCACCGACTCGTTCGGCGGATCGCTGGAAAACCGCGCGAAGCTGGCTCGCAGTATCGTGCTGGCGGTTCGCCGTGAGGTGGAGAAGGACGGCGCCGCAACGATTGCGGTCACGGCTAAGTTGAATATGGCCGACGGGGTGCGCGGCGGTATCACCATTGAGGAGTCACTGCAGACCGCGCGGTGGCTGCAGGATGACGGTGGACTCGACGCGCTGGAACTGACCGCGGGAAGCTCGCTGGTCAATCCGATGTATTTATTTCGCGGCGACTCCCCGATTAAAGAGTTCGCGGCCGCATTCCCACCTCCGCTGCGCTGGGGTATGCGGATGACCGGAAAAAAGTTCCTCCGCGAGTACCCCTACCGGGACGCCTTCCTGCTCAGCGATGCCGAGCGGTTCCGCACCGAGCTCACGATGCCGCTCATCCTTCTCGGCGGCATCACCAATCGGGAGACCATGGATACGGCGATGGCCGCGGGGTTCGGCTTCGTCGCCATGGGACGCGCACTGCTGGCCGAGCCAGACCTGATCAACCGTATCCGGACAGACGGCGACGAGCACTCGGTGCGCTCGCTGTGCACCCACTGCAACAAGTGCATGCCGACCATCTACACGCGGACGCATTGCGTGGTGACAGGCGGGCCGTAGAGTTAATGCCGATGAGCCAGCCCTCCGCGCCTGTTCTGACCGTTCGGTACAACGGGCCGCCACGCACCTTCTCCGCCGGACATGATGTCGTCGTCGGCCGCGATCTGCGGGCCGATGTGCGCCTTGCTCATCCCCTGGTGTCACGCGCACACATCGTGCTGCGGTTCGACCGGGGCCGGTGGGTGGCGATCGACAACGGCTCGCTCAACGGAATGTTCGTTCACGGCCGCCGGGTGCAGGAGGTCGATATCACCGACGGCACCACGGTGAACCTAGGAAATCCGGACGGCCCTCCGGTGAGCTTCGAGCTCGGTAGGCCACAGGGTTCGCCTGGCCGCCCGCCACAGCCCTCCACGACCATGCTTCCCGGGCCGGCCCAACCCCCGACGCGGCCCACGCCGGATGCCGCGCCCACCCAGATGGGTCCTTCGTCAGCCCGCGGTGGATCGACCTCGAACCTGGCGACGTCGATGCTCAAGATCCTGCGTCCCGGCTCATCACCTGAGGTGCCGCCGGGTGCGCTGACGATCGGCCGGGCAACCGACAATGACATCGTCATTCCCGATGTGCTGGCCTCACGCCATCACGCGACGCTGATTCCGACCCCGGGCGGGACGGAAATCGTCGACAACCGCTCAATCAACGGCACCTTCGTCAACGGCGACCGGGTGACAAAAGCGCTGCTGAACGAGGGCGATGTCGTCACGATCGGCAACATCGACCTTGTTTTCACCGGCGGAAACCTGTTGCGGCGCACCGAGACCGCGGCGGCAACCGGAACCGGTGGACTCGATGTTCGCGGGGTCACCTGGACGATCGAGAACAACAAGACGCTGCTGAACAACATCTCGCTCACCGCCCGGCCGGGAACCCTGACAGCGATCATCGGTCCGTCCGGTGCGGGCAAGTCCACGCTGGCCAGACTGATCGCCGGGTACACCCACCCGACGAGTGGCACGGTGACGTTTGAGGGCCGCAACATCCACGCGGATTACGCCTCGCTGCGCTCCCGGATCGGGATGGTGCCCCAGGACGATGTGGTGCACGGCCAACTGACGGTCAATCAGGCGCTGATGTACGCCGCCGAGTTGCGACTGCCGCCGGACACCACCAGGGAAGACCGCCAGCAGGTGGTGGCGGAGGTTCTCAGCGAATTGGAGATGACCCAGCACGCCGGCACCCGCGTCGACCGGCTCTCGGGCGGGCAGCGCAAGCGGGCGTCGGTGGCACTGGAACTGCTGACCGGTCCGTCACTGCTGATCCTCGACGAGCCGACATCGGGACTCGACCCGGCGCTGGATCGTCAGGTGATGACGATGCTGCGCGATCTGGCCGACGCCGGGCGCGTGGTTCTGGTGGTGACCCACTCACTGACCTACCTCGATGTGTGCGACCAGGTGCTGCTGCTGGCTCCGGGCGGCAAGACGGCGTTCCGCGGACCACCGGCCCAGATCGGCCCGGCGATGGGAACCACGAACTGGGCTGACATCTTCTCGACCGTCGCCGGTGATCCGCAGGCCGCCAGCGACCGCTACCTCGCGCTGACCGGGCCCACGCCCCCGCCGCCCCCGATCGAGGCACCATCCGATATCGGCGAGCCCACCCACACCAGCCTGCTGCGACAGTTCTCCACGATCGTGCGCCGACAGGCCCGGCTGATTATCTCCGACCGCGGCTACTTCATCTTCCTGGCACTGCTGCCGTTCATCATGGGTGTGCTATCACTGGCGGTGCCCGGCACTGTCGGGTTCGGGGTGCCGGACCCGATGGGTGACGCGCCCAACGAACCGGGGCAGATCCTCGTACTGCTCAACGTCGGCGCGATATTCATGGGTACCGCGCTGACCATCCGCGACCTGATCGGCGAGCGGCCGATTTTCCGTCGCGAACAGGCGGTCGGATTGTCCACAACGGCCTATCTGTTGGCGAAGGTGTGCGTGTATTCGTTGTTTGCGATTGTGCAGTCCGCGATTGTCACCGCGATCACGATCATCGGAAAGGGCGGGCCAACCCAGGGTGCGACAGTGCTCGGTAGTGCGACGCTCGAATTATTCGTCAGCATGGCCGCGACGACAGTCGCCGCAGCAATGGTGGGCCTGGCACTGTCTGCGTTGGCGAGATCGAATGAGCAGATCATGCCACTGCTGGTGGTCGCGATCATGAGCCAGTTGGTGTTCTCGGGCGGCATGATCCCGGTGACCAACCGGCTGGTGCTCGATCAGATGTCCTGGTTCACACCGGCGCGGTGGGGATTCGCCGCGTCGGCGTCGACGGTGGACCTGACCACGCTGGTGCCCGGGCCGCTGACACCCAAGGATCGTTGGTGGGAGCACACCGCGTCGAGTTGGCTGTTCGACATGGCGATGCTTGCGCTGTTGAGCCTGGGCTATCTCAGCTTCGTACGGTGGAAGATCCGGCTTAAGTCGGCCCGCTAGTTCAGCGGGACGTTGCGCTGATCGGGAGTTGAACCATGCGACATCTGGTATTCAGTGGGCCGGGCAAGCTGGCGTGGCAGGAATGCCCCGAACCGCAGCTGCGTGATCGACGCGACGCCCTGATTCGTCCACTGGCCGTTGCGCGTTGCGATCTTGACCCCATTATCGCCCTGGGGCTCTACCCGATCACCCCGCCGTTCGCGATGGGACACGAGATGGTCGGCGAGATCGTCGACGTCGGTGATTCAATCACGGGACTGCTGCCCGGTCAGCGGGTGATCGTTCCGTTCCAGGCCAGCTGCGGGGACTGCGCGCCCTGCCATCGCGGCCATACCAATGCCTGTGCAGCGGTTCCCGCCGGAACGGCGTTCGGACTCGGGCCGCACGGCGGTGTGGATCTCGGCGGCGCACTCGCCGATCTGGTACGGGTCCCGTTCGCCGATCATGCGCTGCTGCCCCTACCCGACGGCATGGACCCGGTCGTCGCCGCCGGCATCCCCGACAATGTCAGCGACGGTTACCGCTGTGTGGCCGGGCCGCTGTCAGAGACGCCCGGCGCTTCGGTTCTCGTCGTCGGCGGACTCGCACCCTCGGTGGGGCTGTACGCGGTCGCCGCAGCAGTCGCGTTGGGCAGTGAGCGAGTTGTCTATGTCGACCACGATCCGGAACGGCTCAGGCTCGCAGGCACCCTCGGTGCGGTTGCGATAGATGCACCGCTGGATGCGCTCAAAGATGCGGTGGGTGACGAACGGTTTCCAATCACGGTGGATGCCTGCGTCCTTGATCCGGGTCGCGATCTGGCTCTGTCGGCCACAGCACCGTGCGGCACGTGCACAAGTGTGTCCGGGGGTGCGACTTCAACGGCGACGCTGCCACTGCAGGCCATGTATCTGAAGGGCGTGCGGTACGAGATCAGCCGGGTACACGCCCGGGCAACCGCGCCGAAAGTATTGGATCTCGTCACTTCCGGACGACTGGACCCCGGCGCCATCATCACCAAGGTCGCCACATTCGACGATGCCCCGGAAGCCATGGTGGAGCCGGCCGTCAAGATGGTGTTCCGTGCGGCGGTTCACTGACAGCCTCCTCAAGCATGCCGATGTTCGCACGGATTTCAGGATCATCGGGCAGGTAGCTCTGTGCCTGTCTGTTGTGGTGCAACGAGCGCTGGAAGTCACCGAGTTGGAAGTGGCACAGCCCGAGTTGCTTGTGGGGTAACCAGGTGCGGAATGGGTACTCCTCGATAGACCATGAGTGGTTCGCGCCGGTGTCTTCGAACTTCAGAGCACGCTCGTACCAGAAAGCGGCCTGCCGGAACTGATTGCGAGCCAGGAACCGCTCGGCGATCCGACAGCTGAACTCCGGTCGCGGCACGTCGATGTCCAAAGAGCGAAGCGTGCACTCCCACTCCTTCTCCGGATGGCCGGACATGTAGTAGCAGCTGGCCAGTTTGTGCAGGGCGAAGACTCGGGAGTTGACGTCGCCGTGACCGGTACTGAGGAACTGCTCATAGTAGGGAATGGCCTGCTGGAACTCTTTGTGCATCTCGAGTTCCCGGGCGTAGTTGAAAAGGTCAGTGGGACGCACCGCGTCCCCTCCCGCGATCAGCTTCTCCAAGATCTCGAGATTGCGTCTCGATGGTCCGGATTCATCGGGCGGTTTGCGGTGGGTGATGACGATGTCGGTGTCGAGATAGGTGAACGCGCCGCTGGCCTCGAGGTCCTCGTGGACCGCGCCGACCCAGACAAAGCCCTTCGACCGGCGCACGATCCGGAATCGCCGGTTGCTGGCAATGACGTTCCCGACATCGTCGAACGCGGTGTGATAAACCATCGAAACCGCGTCGATCTGCGGGTCGAGGGTGCGCTTGAGATCAAGGAGTTTCGCGCTGTCAGGCGGCAACAGGACGTCATCGGCGTCCAGCCACATCAGGTAATCGCCGGTGGCGTTCTCGAAAGCGTGGTTACGAGCCGCAGCGAAATCGTCTACCCAGGGGAAGTCGACAACACGTGCGCCGAAGCGGGCGGCGACGTCTTTGGTGCCGTCCGTCGAACCGGTGTCGGCGATGACAATCTCGTCGTAGACCCCCGCCACCGACTCGAGGCATCGACCGAGGGTGTGCTCTTCGTTCTTGACGATCATGCACAGGCTCAAGGAGAGCATCGGCCGATTCTAGCCAAAGCTTGCCGCAGCGTGCCCAACTGCTCCGGCTCTCTGAGCAGGTCGACCTTCACCCAACAGTCCAGGAGACCGCACTCCTGAAGTTCTTCGATCTCAAACTGCAGCGGTTGGTCGTCGAACCAGAGGAAGGGCCTCATCAGGTCGATGGCCTCGAGCTTGCTTGTCGCCCAGGAGGTGGGCCTGATCGAGGTCAGGAGTTCCACCGTGGACGGCTGCACGAGTCTGCCGAGTACCTCGACGACTGACGCTGCGTCGCCGTCGCGACACCGCGTGGTCAGCCAGTGAACCGGGTGGCCGCTGTGCACCATCGCAGCCAGGAACTCGTCCGCATGGTGGGCGAGGCTCCCGTCATGGTTGAGTAGGACACCGTCGACATCCAGATAGATGTTCATCGTTGCCTTCGCCAGCGAGAGAAACGGGAGGAATACGTGTTCAAAATTCTATTCTTCTCCCCGCGCATCGCACCCAACACCGGTAACGCGATCCGGATGGTGGCGGCCACCGGGTGCGAACTGCACCTGGTCGAACCGATGGGGTTCGACCTATCTGAGCCAAAGGTGCGCCGGGCCGGTCTGGACTACCACGATCTGGCATCGGTGACAGTGCACGCGTCACTGACCGATGCGTGGTCGGCACTTGACGGGACGCGGGTTTTCGCGTTCACCGCACATGCCGAGCGGCCATACACCGACATCGACTATCAACCCGGCGATGTGCTGATGTTCGGTCCGGAACCCACCGGCCTGGACGAGGCGACGCTGGCTGACCCACACATCACCGAGCAGGTGCGCATCCCGATGCTGGCGGGCCGGCGGTCACTGAACCTGTCCAATGCCGCCGCAGTTGCCGCCTATGAGGCGTGGCGGCAGCACGGGTTCGACGGAGCCGTGTGAGCTACCAGGTGTCCCAGTGAGTCAGCTGCTCAGCCGGCAGCCGCTTGGCCAGCTTGAAGTCGGTGCCCTTGGTGTAGGCGATTGGGAACAGCCCGCCCTGGGTGTACTGCTCGTAGGGAATACCGAGCAGATCTGCGGCCTTCTTCTCGCCGTCCCCGATCAGATGCAGCGTCGTCCATGCCGAACCCAGACCGCGCTCCCGCAGCGCCAGCATGAAACTCCAGACGGCGGGAAGCAGTGAACCCCAGAACGACGCCTGCACGCCGGCGTCGGTTCCCTCCGGGCGGCCCTCCAGTAGCGGGATCATCAATACCGGGGCCTTCTCCATGTTCTCGTTGAGGTACTTGGCCGAGCTCACCACCGCGCCGATCTGCTCGTCGCGGATGTCGCCACGGACCGGCGGTTCCATGCCCAGGTAGGGCGTTCCCATAGCCCGGTAGATATCGGCCAGCGCTTTCTTCTTCGCGGGATCTTCGACGAACATCCACTGCCAGCCCTGGGCATTGGATCCGGTGGGGGCCTGCAGCGCGATATCCAGACATTCCATCAGCACCTCATGGGGTACCGGCTTGTCGAAGTCGAGGCGCTTGCGCACCGAGCGGGTGGTGTTCAGAACTTCATCGGCGGTCAGGTTCAGCTTCATGGGGCGAGACTACCCACCCCCTGCTCACCGGAAATCCCGGGATCGGGAGCCGACCGCGAGGGTGATGGGTCGCATCTTCTCGGCCACCACCGTCACCGCACCACTGGCGTTCTGCACCTGGCCGCGGATCAACAACGCCGGTGCGCTCTGAGCCAGCTTGCGGTATCGCGCCCATAACCCCGGCACGCACAACACATTGACCATGCCGGTCTCATCCTCGATATTCATGAACGTCACCCCGCGGGCCGTGGCCGGCCGCTGCCGGTGGGTCACCGCACCGGCGATGAGAACCCGGCTGCCGTCGGGAACCGACAGCATTCGATCAGCCGGAATGACACCCAGCGCGTCGAGGTCCGCACGCAGGAACTGGGTCGGATAACTGTCCGGGGAAACACCGGTTGCCCACACATCGGCAGCGGCAAGTTCCACCTCGCTCATCCCGGGCAGCGCCGGTGCGGTCGATGACGAGCCCACCCCGGGCAGCCGGTCCGGACGTTCGGCGGCAGCAGCCCCGGCTGCCCACAGGGCCTCCCTGCGGGTGACGCCGAAGCATCCGAGCGCACCGGCGGTGGCCAGTGCCTCGGTCTGGGGAACCGAAAGCTGCACCCGCCCAGTCAGATCCAACAGTGAGGTGTACGCGCCTGCGAATGTACGTTCGTCGACGATGCGCTGCGCCAGATCGGTGCCAATATTGCGCACGGAGCCAAGGCCGAGCCGGACCTCCAAGCCGCGGTTCTCGCATGTGGCATGGGCACCGCTGACGTTGACGCACGGGCCATGTACGACGACACCGTGACGACGGGCATCGGCCACCAGCGACTGCGGTGAGTAGAAACCCATCGGCTGGGCCCGCAACAGCGCCGCGCAGAATGCCGCCGGGTGATACAGCTTGAACCAGGACGAGTAGTACACCAGTGAGGCAAACGACAGCGAATGGCTCTCCGGGAAGCCGAAATTGGCGAACGCCGCGAGCTTCTCATAGATCCGGTCGGCAATATCACCGGTGATGCCGTGCCGCTGTGCCATCCCGGTGTAGAACCGCTCGCGTAGCCGTTGCATCTTCTCGGTGGAACGTTTGGAACCCATGGCCCGGCGCAGTTCGTCTGCCTCCACAGCCGAGAAACCCGCACAGTCCACCGCCAACTGCATGAGTTGCTCCTGGAAAAGCGGAACACCCAACGTCTTTCGCAGTGCCGGTTCCATCGACGGATGGTCATAGGTGACCGGTTCCAAGCCGTTGCGCCGCTTGATATAGGGATGTACCGACCCGCCCTGGATGGGGCCCGGGCGGATCAGTGCCACCTCCACCACCAGGTCATAGAACACCCGTGGCTTCAACCGCGGCAGGGTGGCCATCTGGGCACGGGACTCCACCTGAAACACCCCCACCGAGTCGGCGCGCTGCAGCATCTCGTAAACACCCGCATCGCAGAGATCGAGGTGGGCCAGATCTACCTCAATACCCTTGTGCTCAGCGACCAAGTCGATGGCATAGTGCAGTGCTGAGAGCATGCCCAGGCCGAGCAGGTCGAACTTCACCAAACCGATTGCTGCACAATCGTCTTTGTCCCACTGCAGGACGCTGCGATTCGCCATTCGCGCCCACTCCACCGGACACACGTCGGCGATCGGGCGATCGCAGATCACCATGCCACCGGAGTGGATGCCCATATGCCGGGGCAGGTCGGAAATCTGCCCGGCCAATTCGATCACCGACTCCGGGATGTCTTCAGCCTGCTTACTCCAGGCATCCTGCTGACCCTGCGAGAAACCCAGTGCCCGGGCCATATCGCGGATCGCGCTGCGCCGACGGTAGGTGATGACATTGGCGACCTGTGCCGCGTAGTCGCGGCCGTAGCGGCCGTAGACGTACTGGATGACCTGCTCACGCAGATCCGACTCGATATCGATATCAATATCGGGCGGCCCGTCGCGGGCCGGCGACAGGAATCGTTCAAAGAGAAGGCCGTTGGCCACCGGGTCGACGGCGGTGACGCCGAGGGCGTAGCAGACCGCTGAGTTGGCGGCCGATCCGCGGCCCTGACACAGGATGTTGTTGCGGCGGCAGAACTGGGTGATGTCATGCACCACCAGGAAGTAGCCCGGAAAGTTGCATGCAGATATGACATCGAGTTCCCGTTCGATCTGCGCATAGGCCGCCGGTGCGCTCGCCGGTGGCCCATACCGCCCGGCAGCACCGATCATCGTCAACTCGCGTAGCCAGCTGTCCTCGGTATGCCCCTCGGGGGTGTCGAAGGGCGGCAGTTGCGGAGCGATCAATGCCAGTTCGAACGAACACTGATCGCCGAGATCGGCTGCTGCCGTCACGATTTCGGGACACTGGGCGAACAGCCGTGCCATCTCATCCCCGGAGCGCAGGTGTGCACCACCCCGAGGTGTCAACCAGCCTGCCGCGTCATCAAGGGACTGCCGTGCCCGGACCGCCGCCATAGCCATCGCCAGCCGGCCACGCGAAGGCTCTGCGAAATGCGCCGCCGTGGTGGCGACCACACCTACGCCGAAGCGTGTCGCAAGCTCGGTGAGTGCGGCGTTGCGCTCATCATCGAGTGGGTCGCCGTGGTGGGTCAACTCGACGCTCACCCGGTCGGCGCCGAACCGGTCCACCAGATCGGCGAGTGCGACGGCGGCGGCGTCGGATCCACCGGTTGACAGTGCTTGCCGCACATGGCCTTTGCGGCAGCCGGTCAGAATGTGCCAGTGCCCGCCGGCAGCTTCGGTGAGGGCGTTGTAGTCGTAGCGTGGCCTACCCTTCTCGCCGCCGGCCAGATGTGCGGCGGCCAGTTGGCGGGACAGTCTCCGGTAGCCCTCCGGCCCACGCGCCAGGACCAGCAGATGCGCGTCACCCAGCGATAACTCAGCGCCGAAGACGGTCCGCATACTGAGTTCGCGGGCCGCCTCGGCGAAGCGCACCACGCCGTAGAACCCGTCATGATCAGTGAGCGCAATCGCGCGAAGATCCAATCGCGCGGCCTCGGAAACCAGTTCCTCCGGGGTGCTGGCACCGTCGAGGAAGCTGAAGGCCGAGTGCGCGTGCAGTTCGGCGTAGGGCACCGCCGAGCGAGGGCGCTCGGCCAAGGGTTGCGGCTGGTATGCCGCACGCTTGCGGGACCAGGCCGGTGCATCGCTGCCGTCGGGCGGCCGCGGGCGGCCGTTGAGCACCCGCTCCATCTCGGCCCAGGTCGGCGGCCCGTCATTCCATCCCATCCGGATAGTTTATCGAACATATGTTCGGTATGCGAGGGAAAGTGCATACCCCTACGCTGTGCTGGTGACTTCAGATCCCCAGACCCATCCCGCCGAGCCCCATGTGGGCGCAATCAACACCAAGCTGAACTGGTTGCGCGCCGGAGTGCTCGGCGCCAATGACGGAATCGTCTCGGTCGCGGGCATCGTCATCGGCGTCGCCGCCGCCACTGTCGACCGCGCCCCAATCCTGACCGCCGGTGTCGCGGGACTCGTCGCCGGCGCGCTGTCGATGGCACTCGGCGAGTACGTGTCGGTGAGTACCCAGCGAGACACCGAGCAGGCTCTGCTGGACAAAGAGCGCCGGGAACTCATCGAAGAACCCGAGGCCGAACTGCGAGAACTGATAGGGATCTACCGGAGCAAGGGACTCTCACCGGAGACTGCCCGCGCGGTGGCCGAAGAGTTGACCGCACACGATGCGTTCGCCGCGCATGTGGACGTCGAACTGGGTATCGACCCCGACGAACTCACCAATCCCTGGCATGCCGCGATCTCCTCGGCGATCGCCTTCACGGTCGGGGCGATGCTGCCGCTACTGGCGATTCTGCTGCCGCCCCCGTCGAGTCGGATCCCGATCACCTTCGCTGCAGTTCTGCTGGCACTGGGCATCACCGGGTGGATGAGCGCGCGCCTCGGCGGCGCCGACCCGAAGCTGGCCACCCGGCGGGTGGTGATCGGTGGTGCGCTTGCGATGGCGATCACCTACGCAATCGGCCGTCTCGTCGGCGGGGTCGTCTAGCCGAATCGGGCCGCACTTACTCAGAACTCGGCTGGAACCGTCACGATCGGGGAGCTTGAGGGCCGGTTGTCGATCAGGAACGTCGTGCCGGTCGGGTCCTGATCGCCCAGATCCAGCTCGTAGATCGCGGGATTCTCGTGCACGCGGTAGTAGTACTTCAGATTCTTAGTATCGGCGACGCTGGTCCAGAGCGTGTACTCCGTCGACTCGACACCGGTGTCGGTCACATTGCGCAGAATCCCGCGCGGCAGATCGAACATGTTCATCACGTGCCAAGCCGTCCACACCGCCTCGGCGCCGGTCGGATCGGCATAGGAGTCGCGCGCGTACAGGCTGGCACGAATGAAGCGATCAGGCGAGTTGCTGCCGCCCGGCATGCCGACGTAACCGTTACCCATCGTCATCTTGTAATTCTGAGAGCCACCGGCCGTGAACGGGCCGGCCGGGTTGTACGGCGAGAGCGACTTGAAGTGCTCCCAGTTGTCCAAGTGAAACTCGAAACGTGGCAGATTCGTCACACAGCCCCCCGGTGACTCGATGATTGTTGGCGGCTGGTTGGGGGTGTGCCATTCGACGATGAGTGTCTTGCCGCTGGCATCGCCGACTCGCAGGTGGATCGGCAGCTGACCTTTGGTTGTGGGTGTGAACGGGAAATCGGTATCGACGACGACGGCGTCACCGGACAGTAGAGCCGCCGCAGCTTCCTCAGTCGTTGCGTAATTGCTCAGGACAAAGAGAACAACCTGCCAGCTGGCGATTGCTTTGTCGCGATTACCGTCCGACACCGGCGAGAACTCGGTGAACCCGGGGAGATTGAAAACGCCTGCCACGAGACCCTTCTCGTTGATCCCGTCGGAGCCCAGCGTATGCGTCCCGCCCACGATCGTCACGTTGCCGCCGAACGCGTACCTATTGGTCCACGCCATGCCGTCGGTTCCCGAGCTGGTGTCACCGACGAACTTCTGCCCGCGAGGGAAGTAGCCGATGCACTCCGGCAGCGGCGTGTCGAACTCCATTGTCCTTGCGTAGACGACGTCGCCGTTGTCGGCCGTCAGTCGGATCCCGGTGCACATGTGGCTTCTTCCTAATTCAGTCGGTGTACTCAGCGACACCGTCGTCGAGTACGACCCGGGCATTGGATCCGTCCGGCCCGCTGGCCTCGGTGCGGTAGACCGCGCGACCGGACCCGGTGCGCCAGATCGACGTCGTCAACGTCTCACCCGGGAACACCGGTGCGGAGAACCGCGCCGCCACCGCAGTGAGCCTGGAGGCCTGCCCGCCGGCCAATTCGGCCAGCAGTGCCCGGCCGGCGAAGCCGTAGGTGCACAACCCGTGCAGGATCGGCGTGGGGAAGCCGGCCAACTCCCGGGCGAACCAGGGATCGCTGTGCAACGGGTTTCGATCCCCGGAGAGCCGGTAGATCAGAGCCTGGTCCGCTCTGGTCGGCAGGGCGATCCGCGCGTCGGGCTCGCGGTCCGGGAACTCCGGGGCCGCCGCGCGCTGGCCGGGTTGCCCGCCGAACCCGCCGTCACCGCGGATCACCAGCGTGGTCAGCGTTTCGGCGATCTGGGCTCCGGTGGCCGGATCGGTACCGCGGGCCCGCAGAATGATGATGGCGTTCTTGCCTTCGCCCTTGTCCTGGATATCGGCGACCTCGGCGATCACTGACAGTGACCCGGCCGCCGGGAGGGGGGCGGACAGCCGGATCTCCTGGGAGCCGTGCAGCAGCATGCCCCAGTTGAACGAGCCGACCAGCGGTGCAGCGGCGAAGCCCATGCAGCAGATCACCGCGAAAGTGGGTAGCACCTGCTGGGGGACATCGTGGCTGTTCTCGGTGGTGTAGGGCAGGTCGTCGGTGCCGGCGCCGACACCCAGGGCGTAGAGCAGGGTGTCGCGTTCGGTCCACTCGTAGACCTTGGGTTCGGTCACCGCACCGATCGCCGAGGGGTCGATTGCCATTGCCGCGCTCCTGTTCGTGGGTGGGGTTCCATAATCGCACTCGCGATTTCCGCCCCGCCGGGGCCGTGAACAGTGCACCCTGTCGGTATGCATGTTTCTCGCGCCCGAAAATTCTCCGCGACGGTGGTGGCCCTGCTGGCGGTGGTCATGCTGGCCGCCTGTGGCAGTGGACAGTCGCAGCAACGCAACATCACGCTGACGCTGATTCGACATGCGGAGTCGGAGGCCAACGCGGCCAACCTCGCTTCCAGCACGGTGCCCGGCCCGCCGCTGACCGCAACCGGTCAGGAGCAGGCTGCCGCACTGGCGAACCGCTTATCGGGTAACCAGTACGACGGCGTCTACGCCTCGCAGATGGTGCGCTCCCAGCAGTCCGCCGCACCCCTGGCGAAGGCGTTGGGCAAGCAGGTGACGATTCTGCCGGGCCTCAACGAGATCCCCGCGGGGTGGTACGAGGGCATACCGGTGACGGACACCTCCGACACGTTGCTTCTGGGGCCGGAGGCCTGGCTCAAAGGTGACCGGCGATTCGGTATCCCAGGTTCGGTGAACGGAAACCAGTTCAACGGAGCATTCACCGCTGCCGTTCAGAAAATTTATGAAAGTGGCGACAACAAGCCGGTCGCGTTCTCCAGCGGATTGGCGATGATGGTGTGGACGCTGCTGAACGCCCGCAACGGCAAGACGAGTCTGCTGCGGGATCATCCCCTGCCGAATACGGCCCAAATTGTGCTCACCGGTAACCCGATGGACGGTTGGACCGTTGTGGACTGGGACGGAATCACCAACTTCTCCATTGACAACTGACGCTCACTTCGCGATGCCGCTGCGGGTGCGGTATGCCGAGTGCGATATGCAGGGACGAGCGTTCAACGGCCATTACCTCACCTGGATCGACATGGCCCACACCGAGGCACTCAGCTCGGTGGCCGGCAGCTTCGGGGTGTTTTCCGAACGCGGTATCGACTTCGTGGTGGTCGCGGCCGAACTCCAGTTCCGCCAGCCCGCGCGGTTCAACGACGAACTGATTGTGAACGTCGCAATCCAACCGCCCGGGCATACCTCACTGCGGAGCCGCTACACCTTCAATCGCGGGGCTGAATTGATTGCCGAGGCGGCCATGACCCACGTCTGCGTGGATGCGGTGACATTTGCAAAGCAGCCGTGGCCGGACTGGTTCCGCGATCAACTGGCCGCTCACTCGTAGGCACCCTGCAGATACCACCGTTGTTCCCGGTAGCACAGCAGCAGCGCGGTGCCGTCCACCAACACCTGAGCGCACGCGGCTTGCTCGCCGATCGGCCAGGGGCCGGCCCACCAGCTCAGCTCACCGCAGTAGCGCGAAGCCGCGCCGTGCAGTCGGGCCGGCTCGCCGGTGAACATCCCGCGATCAGTCATCCGGACCGGATTGCCCTGGGAATCAAGAAGTTCCACTGGAGCATCTAGAAGTACCGCAGGCGCGGGCTGCGGCAGTCGGCCCGGCCAGGGTCGATCGAGCACGGCCCGGGGAACCGGCTCATCGCCAAACGGAGTCAGGGTGATCCGCTCGGCGGGTACCCGACCGCCGCTGAGTACCGGCACCTGTACGGCGTCGGCACCCAGCAGTCCCTGCACCCGGACCAGCGCCCGACTGGCTCGCATCCGGTCGTCGGCACCGAGGCCGCCCCACAGCGGCAACTGAAGCGCTTCTGCGGAAACGACTTCCACGGGCTGCAGCCGCAGCATCGTCACCGGGCCGGTGGGCCCCTGCGCTCCTGCCCTCCGGGAAGTCAGCCAGCCGTCGAGTTGCCAGCGCACCCGGTCAGCGGTGGCGTCCTCAGTCAGGGGTTCGGCGCACCGCCATACCCGGCTGTGCTCACCGCCGTCGGCGGTGATGGCATGGATGGCCAGCCGGGTGCATCCGACACCGGCCGCCTCAAGGCTGCGGTGTAAGGCCCCGGCCAGTGTCCGTCCGGCGAACGCGGCGGCATCGACCCGATCGATCGGCGGGTCGCACTGCAGTACCGCATCGAGATCAGGTGGCAGTTCGCGACCATACGGCCCACGCCCGGACTCGCCCCGAACGAAGCGATGGGCCACTACGGCATCGGAGCCGAACCGGGATGCCACATCTCGGCGGGGCAATGCAGCGAACTGTCCGAAGGTACGGATTCCCATGCGCCACAACAAATCCGCAAGCTCTTCCCGGCCGGGTCCGGAAAGACTCGGCTCGGTATAGAGCTGTCTGATCGACAGTTCCGACAGGAACGGCGCATCCTGACCGGATGCCACCGACCGGCCGGCCTTGGCGGCGAAGACGGCCGTCGGTAACTGATCGGCGACCCCTACCTGACATTCGACCCCGGCGGCGGCGACGGCGTCGACCAATCGTTCGGCCGCGGACTGCTCAGAACCGAAGTAGCGGGCCACACCGCGGACCGACAGCACCAGCAGCCCAGGCCGCAGCACCTCGGCATGGGGCACCACATCGTCGACGGCCACCGTGACGCTCTCGAAGAACCGTGCATCCCGGGCTTCGTCGGCAACGACGACATGCACCCGGGGACAGCGCGCCTGCGCCTCGCGCCGGCGCAGACCGCGCCGCACTCCGGCCGCGCGCGCCGCCGCCGAACACGCGATGACCCGATTGGCGGAGGTGACCGCGACCGCCGCGGTGGGCGGCAGTCCGGCCGCCGTCGACGCGGCCACCGCCGGCCAGTCCATGCACCAGATCGCCAACACCCGGGCGGTCACTGACGCCCCCGCGTCCGGATCGACACCTGCACCGCGCTGATTCGGCCATAGCCCGCCACCGGCACGCCGGCGCTACCTCCGGGGCCCGAGGTGATCGCGTAACCACATACCCGGGCATCCATCCGCATCGACGCACCCTGCCACTGCCCCTGCGTCACCAGCAGAGTGCAACCCCGCTGCCGGGCCCGTGCCACCACGGCCCGCGCGCGCGTCGCAGGCACGCAGCGACCACCTAGACCGAGCACCACCAGATCCATCCCGTCCATCAGCACCGCGGCCACCTCGACAGGATCGGTTCCCGGCGCCGGGATCACCGCCAGCCGACTGAGATCGGCGCCCATCTCGGCGGCGGCCAACAACCCGAAGTCCGGCAGTCCGACGACGGCCACATGACCGCCGGCGGCTGTCACCGCAGCAGCCATGCCCACCGGTAGCGACCGTGCCCCGGAGAGCACCGCCACCACGCCCTTCGGCAAGCCGGCAACGAGAGGCTCGGGGACCTCGACCGCAGGCGGTCGGGCGCCCACCTTCCCGGACACCGCCGCCATCTGGCGCCGCAGCTGTTCTAGCTGTTCAGAACGGTCGAGGTGGCCCTTCTCCAGGGCAATCGCCGCCGTCATCGCCCACCTCCAGCTGCGATCGACGTTCACTTTTTTCGAATATATGTTCGATATTGAGAGTAAACACCCACCCGCCGACAAGCGTCAAGGGGCTATTCCCACTCGATGGTGCCCGGGGGCTTGCTGGTCACATCGAGCACCACCCGGTTGACCTCGGGCACCTCATTGGTGATCCGCGTCGAGATGCGCTCCAGCACCTCATAGGGCACCCGGGTCCAATCGGCCGTCATGGCGTCTTCACTGGAGACCGGCCGCAGCACGATCGGATGGCCGTAGGTCCGACCATCGCCCTGGACGCCGACCGAGCGGACATCGGCCAGCAGCACCACCGGGCACTGCCAGATCTGATGATCCAGGCCGGCCGCCGTCAGTTCCTCGCGAGCGATCAAATCCGCACGGCGAAGAGTGTCGAGCCGGTCTGCGGTGACCTCACCGACGATCCGGATAGCAAGGCCCGGTCCCGGAAAGGGTTGACGCGCAACGATTTCCTCGGGCAATCCAAGCTCGCGGCCAACCGCCCGAACCTCGTCCTTGAACAACAGGCGCAGCGGCTCGACGAGTGTGAACTTCAAATCCGACGGCAGACCACCGACGTTGTGGTGGCTCTTGATGTTGGCGGTGCCACTGCCGCCGCCGGACTCGACGACATCGGGGTACAGCGTGCCCTGAACCAGGAACTCGATGTGCTCATCATCAGAGTCATTGTCAGAATCATTGTCCACCAAGAGATCTCGTACCGCGCCCTCGAAGGCACGGATGAACTCGCGGCCGATGATCTTGCGCTTACCTTCCGGATTGACCACGCCCGACAGCATTTCCAGGAATCTGTCCTCAGCGTCGACCGTCACCAACCGGGCACCGGTGGCCGCCACGAAATCGGTCTGCACCTGCTCACGTTCACCGGCGCGCAGCAGACCGTGATCGACGAACACACACGTCAGGCGGTCGCCGATGGCCCGCTGGACCAGGGCGGCCGCAACTGCGGAGTCCACTCCCCCGGACAGTCCGCAGATTGCCCGGCCCGCGCCGACCTGCTCTCTAACCGCCTCGATGAGCGACTCGGCGATATTGGCCGGCGTCCAGTCCGCACTGATACCGGCGAAGTCGTGCAGGAACCGGCCGAGCACCTGCTGGCCGTGCGGGGTGTGGATCACCTCCGGGTGATACTGCACCCCGGCAAGACCGCGGCTGCGATCTTCGAAGGCTGCGACCGGCGCACCGGCGCTGGTCGCCACCACCTCGAATCCAGCAGGTGGATGAGTCACCGCGTCGCCGTGGCTCATCCACACCGGCTGATTGCCGGGTAGTCCCGAATGCAGTTCGCCACCAAGCACATTCATATCGGTACGGCCGTACTCGCTGGTGCCGGTGCGGGCGACGGTACCGCCGAGAGCCTGGGCCATGGCCTGAAATCCGTAGCAGATACCGAAGACCGGAACCCCGAGATCGAACAATGCCGGATCAAGCTGGGGCGCGCCGTCGGCGTACACGCTGGCCGGCCCGCCGGAGAGCACAATCGCCCGGGGATTTTTGGCCTTGATCTCATCGACGGTCGCGGTATGTGCAATGACCTCGGAGAACACCCGGGCTTCCCGGACCCGTCGGGCGATCAACTGGGCGTACTGGGCGCCGAAGTCGACCACCAGGACGGGGCGAGGCGATGCTGGGTCCGGTTGCACCGGCACAGTCTAAGGGCGGGTGCGCGGCCGACCGCTAGCTACCGACGGTCAGCCCGACCTTTTGGAACTCCTTGAGGTCGCAGTATCCGGCCTTCGCCATCGAACGACGCAACCCGCCAACGAGGTTCAGCGACCCGAACGGATCATCAGACGGTCCGTTGAGTACTTGATCAAGCGACGGCCGGTCGCCGAGTGCCACCTGCAACAGGGCACCGCGCGGCAACGACGGGTGTGCGGCAGCGGCCGGCCAGAACCATCCCTTACCGAGTGCCTCGGTCGCCACCGCCAACGGCGTGCCGAGCAGTACGGCATCGGCACCGCAGGCGATGGCCTTGGCGAGCTCACCGGAGGTATGGATATCGCCATCGGCAAGCACGTGAACGTAGCGGCCGCCGGTCTCGTCGAGGTATTCGCGCCGTGCCGCGGCGGCGTCGGCGATCGCAGTGGCCATCGGCACATTGATACCGAGAACCTCGTCGCTGGTGGTTGCGCCCAGCGTGGAGCCGTAGCCGACGATGACGCCGGCCGCGCCGGTACGCATAAGATGCAGTGCCGTGCGGTGATCGGCCACACCGCCGGCTACCACTGGCACGTCGAGTTCTGAGATGAAGGTCTTGAGGTTCAGTGGCTCGGAATCGGACGCCACCCGCTCCGCCGAGATGATGGTGCCCTGGATGACCAGCAGGTCGATTCCCGCCGACACCAGGACCGGGGTGAGCGCCTGGGCATTCTGCGGGCTCACCCGCACCGCGGTCGTGACTCCGGCGTCGCGGATGCGGGCCACCGCGGCCCCGAGAAGTTCGGGGTTCAGTGGGGCGGCGTGCAACTGCTGCAGAAGCCGAATCGACGCCGAGGGGTCGGCATCGTCGGCCAACTCGATCACCTGGGCGATCTTGGCTTCAACGTCGGCATGCCGACCGATCAGCCCCTCGCCGTTGAGCACTCCCAATCCACCGAGGCGGCCCAGCTCGATCGCGAACTCCGGTGACACCAGAGCGTCGGTCGGGTGAGCCAGAACCGGGATCTCGAAGCGGTAGGCGTCCAACTGCCACGCCGTGGACACGTCCTTGGACGAACGGGTCCGCCTCGCGGGCACGACACTGATCTCGCCCAGTTCGTATGTCCGGCGGGCGTTTCGGCCCATACCGATTTCAACCATGTCACGCATGTTGTGTGCCTAGCGGGCGTAGTAGTTGGGCGCTTCGACAGTCATGGTGACGTCGTGCGGGTGGCTCTCTTTGAGCCCGGCTGCGGTGATCTGGACGAACTGTGCGCGCTGCAGATCGGCGATGGTGGAGGCTCCGGTGTAACCCATCGCGGCGCGCAGGCCCCCGGTGAGCTGGTGAATCACCGTGGACAGTGGCCCGCGGAACGGCACCCGGCCCTCGATGCCCTCGGGAACGAGCTTGTCCTCGGAGAGCACATCGTCTTGGAAATAGCGGTCTTTGGAGAACGACTTACCCTCACCCCGGCCCTGCATGGCCCCGAGTGAGCCCATACCGCGGTAGCTCTTGAACTGCTTTCCGTTGACGAAGATCAAATCGCCCGGTGCCTCTGCGGTGCCGGCCAGTAGTGAGCCCAGCATTGCCGCTGACGCACCGGCGGCCAGCGCCTTGGCGATGTCACCGGAGTACTGCAGGCCACCGTCGGCGATCACCGGCACCCCGGCCGGCCCGCAGACGGCGAAGGCTTCCAGGATCGCGGTGATCTGCGGGGCACCGACGCCGGCCACCACCCGGGTGGTGCAGATCGAGCCGGGGCCGACCCCCACCTTGACCGCATCGGCACCGGCCTCGACCAGGGCCGCGGCCGCGCTTCGGGTGGCGACGTTGCCGCCGACGATCTCGACGCGGTCGCCGACCTCGGCCTTGACCTTGCCGACCATGTCGAGCACACGTCGGTTATGGGCATGTGCGGTGTCGACCACCAGGACGTCGACACCGGCGTCGACCAGTGCCATCGCCCGATCCCAGGAATCCTCCCCGACGCCGACGGCCGCTCCGACCAGAAGCCGGCCATCGCTGTCCTTGGTGGCCAGCGGGTGTTTCTCGGTCTTGACGAAGTCCTTGACGGTGATCAGTCCGGTCAGTCTTCCGTGCCCATCGATAATGGGAAGTTTCTCAATCTTGTTGCGTCGCAACAGACCCAGTGCCGCATCGGCGGTAACGCCTTCCTGAGCGGTAATCAACGGCGCCTTGGTCATCACCTCTGCCACCCGCTTGCCCATGTCCACTTCGAAGCGCATGTCCCGGTTGGTGATGATGCCCACCAGCCCGCCGCCGCCGTCGACGACGGGAAGACCCGAGATGTGGAACCGGGCGCACATGGCATCGACTTCGGCGAGGGTGTTGTCCGGTGAGCAGGTCACCGGATCGGTGACCATGCCTGCCTCCGAGCGCTTGACCATCTCCACCTGACCGGCCTGCTCGGCGATGGACAGATTGCGGTGCAGTACGCCCATACCGCCGGCCCGGGCCATCGCGATCGCCATCCTGGCCTCGGTCACGGTGTCCATGGCCGAGCTGACCAGCGGCACCCTGAGTCGTATCTTGCGGGTCAGCTGGCTGGAGGTATCCGCGGTGGCGGGCACCACATCGGAGGCCGCGGGCAGCAGCAGCACGTCGTCGAAGGTAAGCCCCAGCATCGCGATCTTGTTCGGGTCGTCCCCGCCGGTTCGTTCCATCGGTGCGGCCTCCATGAGCGGGTGGTGCGAAGCCCTCATCCTATCGGCTCCCCCTGCCGATCCCTGGCGCTATACCTGGGACGCTGCGTAGGCTGGCGATGTGCGCGACCAACTGCCACCTGGCCTGCCGCCCGATCCGTTCGCCGATGATCCTCATGATCCATCGGCGGCGCTCGACGCGCTGGAGCCCGGCCAACCGCTGGATCCCCAGGAGCGCTCCGCGGTCGAGGCCGACCTGGCTGATCTCACGGTCTATGAGAACCTCTTGGCGCACAAGGGCATCCGTGGTCTGGTGGTGTGCTGTGACGAGTGCCACGAAGATCACTACCACGACTGGGATATGTTGCGGGCCAACCTTGTTCAGCTACTGAAAGACGGAACGGTTCGTCCCCATGAGCCCGCCTACGATCCCGAGCCGGACGCCTACGTCAGCTGGGACTACTGCCGCGGCTACGCCGATGCTGCGCTCAACGAAGCGACATCGGACTACGACGGCTTTCGCTAACCTGCCGGTACCGGAATCGCCACGGTTGTGGTGGTCACCGGCGTCAGTGATTTCGGCGCTTCCGCCGTCGTGGTCTGGGCCGTCGCGGTCTGGACCGGTGCAGCCGTCGTGGTCTGGACCGGGGCGGTCGTGGTGGTGGCAGCCGCCGCCGGGGCAGGCGTAGTCGTTGGAGCCGTAGCTGCTGCCGGGGCCGGCGTGGTCGTTGGAGCCGTAGCTGCTGCCGGGGCCGGCGTGGTCGTTGCGGCCGCGGTTGTTGTTGCGGCAGCGCTAGTCGTTGCGGCAGCGCTAGTCGTCGGAGCCGCGGTCGTCGTTGTTGCGGCAGCGCTAGTCGTTGCGGCAGCACTCGTCGTCGTTGCGGCAGCGCTAGTCGTTGCGGCAGCACTCGTCGTCGTTGCGGCAGCGGTCGTCGTCGGAGCAGCTGTCGTTGTCGTTGTGACGATGCTCGTCGTCGGAGCAGCTGTCGTTGTCGTTGCAGCAGCGGTCGTCGTCGCAGCCGCGCTAGTCGTCGCCGAATCGGTCAGCGACGGCGCGCTGGGCGTGCTGGTGGGCGGCGCGACCGCGGGCACCAGATCGGTGGCCGACGGCGGCACGGTGTAGGTGATACCCGGCGGGGCCGTTGCTTCCGGATCGCGCTCCACCACCTTGGCCGACAGATCGTTGAACTGATCCATCAGCTCCTGCTTCTGCTGCCCGTCACCGATGGTCGCCACCTGCGAGCTGACCGCAACCAGCTTGTCCTGGGCCTGCTGCCAGTCGCCGCGGGCGATCAGATCCTGGACCTGGTTCAGCTCGGTACGTGCGGCCAGGGCCACCTGGTCATCGCGAACCTGCTTGGGCGCGCCGAAGAGCATGGTGCGCAGACCGTACAGGGCGTCCCCGGGGCCGGCCCCGGTCACCACTGCGCCGAAGCCGCCGATAGCCAGCACGGCGGCAGCTGCGGCACCGACCACGCTGAGGCCGCGTCGGCTGCGCTGGGGACCGGCGGTCCACTTCTCCCGGTTCTCCCGGTTGACGCTTGTCGGTCTCTCGGCCAGACCAGCATTCAGCGCGGTGATCGCGTCGGCTTCGGAGATCAGGCCGGTCGCCGGCGGGAAGCGCATCTCGTCTCGCCAGCCGCCGAGCAGTGCCGCAAGTTCGGCGTCGGCGGCGCCCTGCGGTGTGACGGGGCGGCCGGTGGCCAGCGCGTCAATGAAATCGTCGCTGTTGCGGATGGCGTCGAGTGAGGGCTCGTCACGGAAGTCAGACATAGTCGAACTCCGATCCGTCGATCTCAGCCTTCAGCCGAGCGAGGGCGCGGTGCTGGGCGACTCGCACCGCTCCGGGGGTGCTGCCGACAGCCTCGGCGGTCTCTTCGGCGGACATCCCCACCACGATGCGAAGGGTCAGGATCTCGCGTTGCTTTTCCGGAAGCACGGAGAGCAACTTGGTCATCCGGGCGGCGGAGTCGGACTGAATCACCATCTGCTCGGGACCCGCATCCATCGAGAGCCGCTCCGGGACCACCTCGGTGGGCTCGGAACGGTTACGGCCTGCCGCGCGATGAGCGTCGGCGACCTTGTGCGAAGCGATGCCGTATACGAAGGCCAGGAACGGGCGTCCCTGATCCTGGTAGCGCGGCAGCGCCTGGATGGCGGCCAAGCAAACCTCCTGAGCAACGTCGTCAGCCGAGAGCCCAACGCGCTCTGCGGCCCCCACTCGCGCCCGGACGTACCGGATCACGATTGGGCGGATGATCTCCACTACTTCCCGAAGGGCATCACGGCTGCCTGCCACGGCCTCAGCCACAGCAGCGTCGAGACGCTCTTCTGGAATGGTCATCGGCGACGGCATCTCCAACGTTACGGACCGGGGATTGAAGGCGGGCTGGCCCCGTTACAGACAATATCGGCCGGAACTGCGGAAAGCCGGTTAGCGGCTGCTCAGCCGCCCGCCGTGGCGGGTGATGAACGTTGCACTCAGGTCACGAATTTCGACGATCTCGGCCCCGGTGTGGGCACTGCTGCCGATATCGGCCAGCAGGCAGGCCAGTGCCCAACGCAGCGGTACCAGGCCGTGGCTCTGGGTATCAGCCAGGGCTGCGTCGGCCACCGCCCGCGAACCCGCCAGGTCACCGCTGCTGCACAGGGCCGCTGCGAGCACGACCTCGCTCTTCACCCGGTGGCGGCTCAGCGCCGGGAGGGGCTGCGCGGCCAGCTCTCGCCCGCGCTGGGCATGGTTGAGTGCATCGGCTCCCTCGCCCGACGCCATCGCCAACTCGGAATTCACCCAGGCCATCCTGATCGCCAGCCGTGGCGCAGGGCTGCCTGCAGACCCCATGAGCCCGGCAGCGCGATTCAGTAGCGCCGCAGCTGCGGCCAGCCGGCCCAACCCCAGGGCATCGGCCGCCAGCCCGATCAGGGCATCGACACCGGATTCTGGATCCCGGCCGGCCAACGCCAGCGCACGTCCGTCCCAGCCGCGGGCATGCGCGTGCCAGCCGAGTTGCCGATGAAACGACGCCCGGGTGCTCATGGCCAGGGAGGCCCGCCGGCCCCGAGGCTCCCGGCGTAGCAGCTCGGCGAGATCGGCGTTGGCGCTGCTGTATCGCCCCTGACCACCTGCCGCCACAGCACGCAACAGCAATTCGTCGGCATTCCGCGCGGCCGGCAACGGCCAGCGACCGGGATCCGCACCGAAAGCGGCAGCGGCCAATGTGGTGGAGATCATCGGGACGCGACGCTATCAATCACGGTTAAGAGTTTGTGCTGCCCACGTTACGGCCATGTCAACTTGGGTCTCGGGGTCGGCGGCCCCGGGCCCGACGCGAATGGTCTTCTGCACGAATCGAGGGCAATCGCCACTAAAGATGAACGTGATGTAAATTCCTGCCCCGCCACTATGCCATTGCGCACATATCCGGGTTATTGACGCGATTTCACGCCCCCCCTAACGTTTGGGTGACGAGTAGTCACCGGCGACAGCACTCGAGATGATTCAACATCGCTGCACTGCGAAAACTGCACGGGGAGAGGGGCTTTCAGATGCTACAGCCGCAGCATTTACCCGGACCGAACGCCGATATCTGGGATTGGCAGATGGCCGGTCACTGCCGGGGTGCCGACTCCTCGGTGTTCTTCCATCCCGATGGTGAGCGCGG
>JBAXIA010000017.1:0-31193 GCA_037138615.1 Mycobacteriaceae bacterium
CTGGTCGAGGAGATTCCGTGGCTGGCCCGCCAGCAGCGGGTGAGCTTCGCCCGGGTGGGCCTGGCCGACCCCTTGGACCTCGACGAATACCGCCGACTCGACGGTTTGGTGGGCCTGGGCCGCGCCCTGGCCAAGCCGGCCGCGGAGGTGGCCGACGACGTCCTGGCCTCCGGCCTGCGCGGGCGCGGTGGCGCCGGATTCCCGGCCGGGATCAAGTGGCGCACCGTCCAAGAGGCCCCCGGCGAGGTCAAGTATGTGTGCTGCAACGCCGACGAGGGCGACAGTGGCACCTTTGCCGACCGCATGCTGATGGAGGGTGACCCCTTCACCCTGCTCGAAGGTATGGCGATCGCGGGGACCGCCGTCGGGGCGAGCGTCGGGCTGATTTATGTGCGGTCGGAATACCCGGCGGCGATCCGAACTCTGCGTACCGCGGTCGATATCGCGCGCATCGACGGGTGGCTGGGCGATGACGTGATGGGCTCGGGTCGGGCCTTCGATGTGCGCATCGTCGAGGGCGCGGGCTCGTATGTGTGCGGTGAGGAAACCGCCATGCTGGAAAGCCTCGAGGGCAAGCGCGGCATGGTGCGTCCCAAACCGCCGATCCCGGCGCTGGAAGGGTTGTTCGGCAAACCGACCCTGGTGCACAACGTGCTCACCCTGTCCGCGGTGCCGCAGATCCTGGCCGACGGCCCGGCGGCCTACCAGGCACTCGGGGTGGACCGCTCACGCGGAACCCAGGTATTCCAACTCGCCGGCAACATCGCCCGCGGCGGGATTGTCGAACTCGCCTTCGGGGTGAGCCTTCGCGAACTCGTCGAGGACTTCGGTGGCGGAACGTACTCGGGAAGGCCGGTGCGCGCGGTGCAGGTGGGCGGGCCGCTGGGTGCCTACCTGCCCGATTCCGCCCTGGACGTGTCGATGGATTACGAGGCGCTGTTGGCCGCCAATTCGATGCTCGGCCACGGCGGAGTGGTCGTCTTCGACGACACCGTGAACATGGCCGCCCAGGCCCGCTTCGCCATGGAGTTCTGTGCCGTCGAATCCTGCGGCAAGTGCACGCCATGCCGCATCGGCTCCACCCGCGGCGTCGAGGTCATCGACAAGATCACCGCCGGGATCGACCCAGAGCGTAACCTTGTACTACTTGAGGAGCTCTGCGAAACCATGACCGACGGATCACTGTGTGCCATGGGCGGACTCACGCCGCTGCCGGTGCGCAGCGCAGTGGCGCACTTCGGCGAAGACTTCCACCGATCAGCGAACGGACAGCCACGACGATGACCCTTCTCAAGGAACCCGACCACGGCACACCGGCATCGACATCCGAACAGATGGTGTCGGTCGACATTGACGGTGTGATGGTGACAGTGCCCGCCGGAACCTCGGTGATGCGCGCCGCCGCCGAAGCCGGTATGGCCGTACCCAAGCTGTGCGCCACCGACTCGCTGCAACCGTTCGGCTCCTGCCGGCTGTGCCTGGTCGAGATCGACGGCAAGAAGGGCACCCCGGCGTCGTGCACCACACCGGTGGAACCGGGCATGGTGGTGCACACCCAGACTCCGCGCGTTGAACGTTTGCGCCGAAATGTCATGGAGCTCTACATCTCCGACCATCCGCTGGACTGTCTGACCTGTCCGGCCAACGGCGACTGCGAACTTCAGGACATGGCCGGTGTGGTCGGACTGCGGGAGGTGCGTTACGGCTTCGCCGGTGAGACTCACCTCGATGCGCCGACCGACTCCAGCAATCCCTACTTCGATTTCGACGAGTCCAAGTGCATCGTGTGCAGCCGCTGCGTGCGGGCCTGCGACGAGATCCAGGGCACCCTGGCGTTGACCATTGTCGGCCGTGGCTTCGACTCCAAGGTGAGTGCCGGCGGCATGAATTTCATGGACAGCGAATGTGTCTCGTGCGGCGCGTGTGTGCAGGCCTGCCCGACGGCGACGCTGTCGGAGAAGTCCGTCATCGAACTCGGGATCCCCACCCGCAGTGTGTTGACCACGTGCGCGTACTGCGGGGTGGGCTGCTCGTTCAAGGCCGAACTGCGCGGCGACGAACTGGTCCGCATGGTGCCGCATAAGGATGGCGGCGCCAATGAGGGCCACTCATGTGTCAAGGGCCGCTTCGCGTGGGGGTATGCCAGCCATCCCGATCGTGTTGTCTCGCCGATGATTCGGGACACCATCACCGACCCGTGGCGGGAGGTGTCCTGGGAGCAGGCCATCGACTATGCCGCGGGTCGGCTGCGCGGCATTCAGGACACCTACGGCCGCGACAGCATCGGCGGTATCACCTCATCGCGCTGCACCAATGAAGAGGTCTTCGTGGTGCAGAAGATGGTCCGGGCTGCGTTCGGCAATAACAATGTCGACACCTGCGCCCGGGTCTGCCACTCGCCGACCGGCTACGGGCTCAAGCAGACCTTCGGTACCTCGGCGGGAACCCAGGACTTCAAGTCGGTGGCCGCCTCCGACGTCATCGTCGTGATCGGCGCCAACCCCACCGATGCCCACCCGGTGTTCGCCTCCCGGATGAAGAAGCGCCTGCGCGAGGGCGCGCGCCTGATTGTCATCGACCCGCGCCGCATCGACCTGGTGCGCTCGCCGCATATCGAGGCTCAGTACCACCTGCAGTTGCAGCCCGGCACCAATGTGGCCGTGGTGAACGCGATGGCGCACACGATCGTCGACGAGGGACTCGTCAACACCGAGTTCGTGACCGAGCGCTGCGACCCCGAGCTGTATCGGGAGTGGGAGGAATTCATCCGCCTGCCGGAGAACAGCCCCGAGGCGATGGAGGAATTCAGCGGTGTTCCCGCCGCCGATATCCGCGCTGCGGCACGGCTGTATGCCGCCGGACCGAACTCGGCCGTCTACTACGGGCTGGGCGTCACCGAACACAGCCAGGGCTCGACCATGGTGATGGCGATGGCCAACCTCGCGATGGTCACCGGGAACATCGGCCGCGACGGCGTCGGGATCAATCCGCTGCGCGGCCA
Organism: Mycobacteriaceae bacterium; assembly: GCA_037138615.1. GTDB lineage: Bacteria > Actinomycetota > Actinomycetes > Mycobacteriales > Mycobacteriaceae > Mycobacterium. The sequence goes on from JBAXIA010000017.1 coordinate 3,002, forward strand.
GAACAACGTTCAGGGCTCCTGCGATATGGGGTCCTTCCCGCACGAGTTCTCCGGCTACCGCCACGTCTCCGACACCGTCGTGCGGGAACAGTTCGAATCCCTCTGGGGCACAATGCTGCAGTCCGAGCCGGGCCTGCGGATTCCCAATATGTTCGACGCCGCCGTCAGCGGTGACTTCAAAGCGCTGTTCGTCCAGGGCGAGGACATTGCCCAATCCGACCCGAACACCCATCACGTGGTGGCCGCGCTGGAGTCGTTGGAGTTGGTGATCGTTCAGGATCTCTTCATTAACGAGACCGCGAAATACGCCCATGTCTTCTTGCCCGGCACGTCGTTTCTGGAGAAGGACGGCACCTTCACCAACGCCGAACGCCGCATCAACCGGGTGCGTCCGGTGATGAAGTCCAAGATCGGCAAGCAGGAGTGGCAGGTCGCGTGTGATCTGAGCGCGGCGATGGGCTACCCGATGCACTACAACAATGCCGCTGAGATCATGGACGAGATCGCCGCGCTGACACCGACATTCGCCGGGGTGTCCTTCGCCCTGCTCGATGAGGTCGGCAGCGTGCAGTGGCCCTGCAACGCCGACAATCCACTGGGCACGCCGATCATGCACGTCGACCGCTTCGTTCGCGGCGACGGCGCATTCCAACTGACGCCGTACGTGCCCACCGATGAGCGCAGCACCCGTCGCTTCCCACTGCTGCTGACTACCGGGCGAATCCTGAGTCAGTACAACGTCGGCGCCCAGACCCGCAGGACGGCGAACGTCGCCTGGCATGAGGAGGACCTCCTCGACATCCACGCCTCCGATGCCGAGATGCGCGGGATCGCCGACGGATCCTGGGTGACCCTGGCCAGCCGCGCGGGGTCGACCACGATGCGGGCCCACATCTCCGATCGGGTCCCGCCCGGCGTGGTCTACACGACATTCCACTATCCGGTCAGCGGAGCCAATGTAGTGACCACCGACAACTCCGACTGGGCGACCAACTGTCCGGAGTACAAGGTGACGGCGGTGGAGGTGTCGCCGAATCTGCGTGGTGCCGACCACCTGGTCGAGAGTGCCGACACCGAAGCGACGGTCAGCCGATAGCCGTGCCGATCGAGACACTGATCCGGATGGGCGAGCAGATCGTGCGTAACAACGCCGCACTACCGGCGCAGCGTGCCGCCGACCGTATCGCCGCGCACCTGAAGTCGTTCTGGACACCCGGGATGATCGCCGAACTGGAGGCCTACGCGGCCGCCAACCCCGGTCAGTTAGATGACGTGCTCACCGCCGCGCTGGGACAACTGGAGTGGGAGCCGAGGGCGTAAGCCGCCGATCAGTTACCACCATTGTTGTTGTTGTTCTCGCTGCACTTGCGGACGGCCTGCTCGTCAGCACCTTGGCAGACCGAGAAGTAGGTGGCCTGCCCCGTCTGGCCGCCGGCGTTGACGGCCACGAAGGCACCCGGCTTGGATCCGGTCGCGCCCGCGCCGGATCCGCCGTACTGGCCGTAACCGCCGCCTCCGCCGCCGGAACTGGTGACCGTGTAGCCCTCGCCCTGCCAGACGCCGGTGTAGTAGTCGACCACCTGCTGGGGCTGCTGGCCCTCGACGGAGTACCGGGCGAACTGCACACCGCTGTCGGTCCTGGTCTCCAGTTGGCTGGCGCCGGCGGGAGGCTGGGCCAGGCCGGGGCTCGCCGCGGCACCGGGCGAGGCTGACGTACTTGCCGACGCTGACGTGCCGGGTGTCGCCGAGGCCGAGATGGTCTCGGTCACGGTGGTCTTGGTGGAGTTGGTGGTGCCCCCGCAGCCCGAGAGCGCCAGCGCCGTGACGCCGAGGCCGGCGATGACAGCAGTGATCCTCATGGTGTTCCTTTGCTCAGCTCCGACGCCGATCGCCAGGTCTGGTGAGTATGTTCCACAAGGCTGTCGGTGGGGGCATTTATGGTCAGGTCAGAGTGGTCCAGATTGGTTTGGCAGAGGGGGAGAAGTGATTACTCGAATGATTTTCAGCGGCCTGGTCGCGGCAGTCTCGACCGTGGTGATCGCCGCGCCGAACGCAGCGGCGGACAACAACGTCTGCGTGGGCGTGATGAATCAGAGCGGGTGCAATCCGGCGCCGTGGAACGGTCAGCTCATGGAGACCTGGAACACGCCCGGGTACTACGGCGGCTGGACCAACGGCCCGGTCGCCTGCGACCCGTTCACCCGGCAGTGCCGGGGGTGGGCACAACCCTGATCCGACCGTGACTCGCGAGCCGTAGGATTGGGCAATGACCAGGCGTCAGGTGGCGGCACTGTTCGCCCTGTGCCTGGCAGTGTTCATGGTGGCTGTCGACGGAACCGTCATCAGCGTCGCGGTGCCGGCTATCGCCGAACAGTTGCATCCCAGCTATAACGAGATCCTCTGGATCAGTGACATTTACTCCTTCGTCCTCGCCGGCCTGCTCATCACCATGGGCAATGTCGGCGACCGCATTGGCCGCAAGCGACTGCTGCTGATCTCGAGTGTGGCCTTCGGTGTGGCATCCGCGGTTGCCGCATTCGCGCCCACTGCCGCTCTGCTGATCGTGGCGCGGGCTGTGCAGGGTTTCGCCGGTGCCGGGTTGATGCCCGCCACGCTCGCGCTGCTGCGCACCGTCTTCACCGATGATCGTCAGCGGATGCGCGGTGTAGGCATCTGGAGTGCAGCAGGCGCGGCGGGTGCGGCAATGGGCCCGACCGTGGCCGGTGTGCTGCTCGAGCACTACTACTGGGGCTCAGTGCTTTTGGTGAATTTGCCGGTGGTGGCGCTGGTCGTCGGGGTCGGAATGTGGGTTCTTCCCGAGGCGCGCAGTGACGTCAGGCATCCGCTCGATCCCGCTTCCGTGGCGCTATCCATCGCAGGCATCCTCGGCGCCGTGTACGGCATCACTGAATTGGCGCACTCAGGTCTTGACTTCTGGCCCGCCTATCCGGCACTGGTCATTGGTGTAGTGCTGCTGGTGGTTTTCCTGCGCCGGCAGCGTCAGCTGACGACGCCGCTGCTGGATCTGGAACTGTTCTCCCAAACCGGATTCAGTGCGGCAGTCGTGGCACAGACGGTGACGGTGTTCGCCAATGTGGGTGCGCTGTTCTTCGTGCCGATCTATCTGCGTCAGGTCAGCGACTTCACGGCGTTGCAGTCGGGTATGGCGCTGCTGCCGGACTCGTTGGTCAGCGTGATTGCCGCCACCAATACCGGTCGACTGGTCCGCAGGTGGGGCGATCGCCGGGTGTTGCTGCTGGGCCTGGCGGTCGGCGCTGCGGGACTGGTGGCACTCGGGGTGACGATTGCCATCTCCTATATCGCGATCGTGGTCCCGCTGATGATGATCGGCTTTTCGTTCGCGGTGGTCGTCACCGCCGCCTCGGACATGATTCTCACCAGCGCCAGCGAAGACCGCGTCGGCGCCGCCACCGGAATCTCCGAGGCGTCCTTCGAACTCGGCAACGCGCTGGGCATCGCGCTGATCGGCAGCGTGGTGGCGGTGCTGTACTTCCTGGCGACCGGGTCGTCGGCGCGACTGACCGCGGCGGTCGACGCCGACGGGTTCACCTCTGCGATGACCGGCACCAGTGTCATCTGCGGAGTTGTGGTGGCACTGACTGCGATCGTGGTGGCCCGGGCGGTTCGCGAACAGCCGGCTGAGGTCGCCGCATGACCTCGTTCACGGTTCCCTACACCGACGATCAGATCGAGGTGGACACCGATCGGCGGGTGGTGATGCTGTTCCGCAACGCGTGGAACCGGGAGTCCAGCGGATACCCCGACGAGACCTACACCTTCGATGCACTCCTGGCTGATAAAGGCCTGTTGGTGTTGTTGACCGCCATGCTCGCCGGCAACGACGCCGCCGAACTGGAGCGGCTGATTCGCACGCCGCCCGCGTGACGGCGATCCCGGCCGGGGTCTGCGCGATGGCCGACCGCGGACCGCGGTGGGCGGCATGGGTCGACGGCCTGCCGGCGACGATACGACTCCTCATCGAAGGGTGGCGGCTGCGCCCCGATGGTGATCCCACCCACGGTCACTGCTCACTGGTGCTACCGGTCCGCACCGCCGAGGGTGCGGCCGCGATGCTCAAGGTCGGCTTCCCGGACGAGGAGTCCGAACACGAGCATCTTCCGCTGCAGCGCTGGGGTGGCCAGGGCGCGGTGCGTCTGCTCAGCGCGGATCCGCACCATGGCGGGTTACTGCTGGAGCGGCTGAGTTCCGCCGATCTCGCTACCGTCTCCGATGCGGAGGCCTGCCGCGTCGTTGCCGATCTCTACCGCCGCATCCACATCCCGGCGATGCCACAGTTGCGTCCGCTGTCGCACGTCATCAACCGGTGGACCGCTGAGTTGACCGCGTTGGCGCGCAACGCGCCGATTCCCCGTCGCCTCGTCGAACAGGCCATCGCACTCGCTCATGATCTGACCATTGACCGCGCGGTTGCTGATCGAGTGATTCACACCGATCTTCATTACGGAAATGTTCTGGCTGCCGACCGTGAGCCGTGGCTGGTGATCGACCCGAAGCCGGTTAACGGCGATCCGCACTACGAGATCGCGCCGATGCTGTGGAACAGATGGGATGAGATCGCCGATGACGTCCGCGAAGGGGTGCGCCGCCGCTTCTGGATGTTGGTCGACGCTGCCGGATTCGACGAGAACCGGGCACGGGACTGGGTGATCGTGCGGATGGTGCACAACGCTATGTGGGCATGGTCTGGTGATCCGGAGTCCGATCCGTCCTGGCTGACCCGATGTATCGCCATCGCCAAAGCGGTCCAGGACTGAATCAGGCCTCAAGCCGGGCGCGAACAGCATCCAGACGGCGCCGCAACTCGGCCTCGCCGATCACACCCCGGGCTACCAGTGAATGTGCCAGGGCCACAAGCTGATTCTCCGGGTACGGCAGATCGGCGTAGCGGGTCACCGACAGCACGTCCTCCTCGTCGCGGCGATCTTTGAAGGTGAAGCCCTGATCGTCGCCGGCGCAGGAGCGGTCGATGGCGTCGCACATACCATCCAGACTGGTCTTCCACGGCGGGACCGGATTCTCCACGCCGTACTTGTCGGCCATCACGGGCCAGGTCTGGTTGCGGTGCACAATCTGCTCGAGGGTGTCGATGGTGACATTCTCCGGCGGTACGCCTGCGGTGCTCATCTCAGGTCGCGATCGGTCGCACGGCCGGGCGGGTCTTGGTGATGATGTTGGTGGTGACGCCGGGTGTGGGCAGGGCGACTCCGATCAGGCAGTCCCGCGTGATGATCTCGGTGAGTTGATCTTCGGTCCAGCCGTCGGTGCCCTCGGGCCGCAGCGGCATCACCATGAAGCGATGCTTCTGGTTGGAATCCTCCACCCGCACTTCGACGTCGTCGGGAAGCACGAGACCGAACTCGGAGAGCACCTGGCGTGGCCACCGCACGATCCGGCGCCGGTAGTTCGGTGTGCGGTACCACTCCGGGGAGTTGCCGAGGATCGGCCGCGGGTAACACGAGCACAGCGCGCAGACAATCACGTTGTGCACCGTGGCCGTGTTCTCCAGAATCTTGAATGCCACGAAGTCACTGGGCGTACCGAAGCCGGTGGGCTCCAGCCAGTCGACACCCACCTGCTTGCTCGCGGCGAGCGCATCGGTGAGGGCGAGGCGCTTGAAATCCGGATCCAGCCAGGCGCGCGCCACCAGCCGGGCGGCCGGCGTCGGACCGATCTGCTCGGCGAACTCGGTGAACAGCCGGTGTTCGGCGGCGGTGAAGAGCCCCTTCTCGATGCACAGCTCGCGCAGTGCGATCTCGAGGACCTCGAAGTCGGTGATCTCGTCGACCATCGGTTTGACGGTGCGATCGTGATCGTGATCGTGATCGTGATCGTGGTCGTGCTCAGTCACAGGGAAAACCTCTCTCGTACGCCCTCAGTGGGCGGCTTCCAGCCAGCGCTCGGGGATCTCGGTCTGCAGGGTGTCGATTGCCGGACCGGTGTAGGAATCCCACAGTTCGGACTGGTTGAACCGGACGATGTAGAACCACTCCGGCTTTGCGTCGGGCCGGTCCCAGGTCTCGTCCTCGGGCGCCGGACTCTCATAGGTGGCCTCGGCGATCACGCCTTCGGCGCCGCGGACGTATTCCGGTGTGCGGGTGTAGAACAGCGCCGGAAGTTCCCGGACCCGCACCCGGTCGCCGGCCTTGAACTTCGCCGGGCCCGCCTTGCCGGCGAAGATCTGCGGATCGCCGATTCCGGCTGCCTCGAGGTGATGGGCGTTGCGTTTGACCTTCGAGCCATCGCCCTCGGACTTCGGTTGGGCATCCGGAAGCCGACCGGCCAGACCACCGGCGTAGCGGTGCTGAACCTCGGCAAGGCGGTCGGTCAGTTCACCCCAGCTGAGGTAGCCCTTCTCCAGCAGCACCCGGCCCACCGACCACAGCCAGCGGGTGTAATAGGGGATACCGAGATAGACCGCGCGGCCCACGTCGACATTGCCGATGCGTCGGCGTTCCTCGGAAACCCAGATGCCGCGCATGCCGAGAACCTCGCAGAGCACGTAGGTCATCAGCTCCCACTGCTCTTCTTCCTTGTTCTCATAGGCCGCCGACACATCAAGTTCGCCGCCCACATCGTGGGGGTTCTTCATATATGCCAGGAAGTGGTCGTGGGTCATCTGATCCGGCATCGGCCATTCCGGCACCTCCGGATAGGTCGCCTTCAACCTCGAGATGAGTGCCAGTTGCTCTGCACGCTCCGCAGCGTTGGACATGGGCGGCTCCCTACGGTGTGACCCTGCACGCTGACTCTAGCCATCCGACGGCCCCCGCGGCAGTGGGTCGGCGCGGTCGCGGGGGAATTTCGTGCCCGGCGGTAGCCTTTCGGCTCAGGGTCGCGTGACCCGTGCGGACACAAGGAGTTGGTATGGCCCACCAGGGTGTCACACCCGGGCCCCGTCGGACCGGGCCCTCGTCGCTCGATATCGCCGCCATCATCGGTCTGGTTCTGGTGCTGGCGTTGGGTGGGCTCTGCGGGTGGCTTGGCTACCAGGCCTACCAGGTGCGCGAAGCCAACCAGCTGCGTCAGCTGTTCATCGAGACCGGCAAGCAGGGCGCGGTGAACCTCACCACCGTCGACTACGCGCATGTCGAGGTCGATGTGAGACGCATCCTGGACTCGGCGACCGGCCAGTTCCGCGACGACTTCTCGAATCGGTCCGGGCCGTTCATCGAGGTCGTTCAGAAGGCGCAGTCCAAGTCGACGGGCGAGGTCACCGAGGCCGGTCTGGAGTCGGTGAACGGAGACGAGGGACAGGTGCTGGTGGCGGTGACGGTGACGACGACCACCCCGGACGTCGCGGGTCAACCACGGCGGTATTGGCGAATGCGGTTGACCGTCCGCAAGGTCGACGAGGGCGGCAAGATCGCGAAAGTGGACTTCGTGCCATGACAGACGAGAACACCAACCTCGACGCTGAACCCGACACCGACAGCGCGGTCGACAGCGACAGCGGCTTCGACAGTGACGCCGACAGCGACGGTGGTGTCGACATCGCGGAGTCGGAGGACTCCGTGGCCGACACCGTGGCAGGCACTCCGGCGTCGCTGACGGGCGACGGCAGGTTGCGGTTCTTCGTGTTCCGCGTGCTGCCTGCCCTTGTCGTCGTGCTGGGTGCGGCTGCGGGCATCCTGCGGTGGCAGGACTCGTCGCACCGTGCGGTCGAGAACGCTCGTGACGATTCGGTGGCCGCCGCCCGTGACGCCACGGTGGCGATCCTGAGTTACAAGGCTGACAGCGTCGAGCAGGATCTTCGATCGGCCACTGATCGGCTCACCGGAACCTTCCTGGACTCCTTCACCGACCTCATCAACAAGGTCGTCATCCCCGGCGCCAAGGAGAAGAAGATCACGGCGATCGCGCAGGTATCCGCTGCGGCCTCGGTGTCGGCCACCGCGCACCATGCTGTTGCGCTGGTATTCGTCGATCAGACCGTCACCATCGATGGTGGCGCTCCCAGTGGCACCGCATCCAGTGTGCGAGTCACCCTGGATCAGGTCGACGATCGCTGGTTGGTGTCGGGTTTCGATCCGGTCTGAGGCCGGAGCAGGCGATACCTATCCGGGCTCGCCGGTACCGACATCTGTTCGTCGAACTTCTATCTCGTCAACTTTGCGGTGAGCGTGACTGACTCGCGAAATGCGAGCGACCCCCGGAGAAAGTCTTCGGGGGTCGCTCGCTTAGAGAAATTACTTCTGGGTGATGGTTTCGGTAAACGCACCGTTGCCGTTGTTCGTCCACGTGATGGTTCCGTTCTGGAACTCGCTGACCCAGCCGCCACCGGTCACCTTGTAGCCGCCGCCGGTCGCGGCCTCATCGCTGGTCGGGAAGCCCAACTTGCCGCCCGGGCCGCCCTGTGCGGTGTAGGCCTTCAGGATCTCGCCCTGGACGAGGTGAGCGCCGGTCGACGGCGAGGAGAAGATGGTGCCGTTGGTGAAGGCCAGCATGGTGCCGTCACCGACCGTCGCCGCCATCGCCGTTGGTGCACCGAGTGCTGAGGCACCACCCAATTTCTCGTATGCCGCAGCGGTGGGTCCGTCCATGGACACCTCGCCAACGCCGGGCACGTTCATCGTGGTGGGTGCACCGTTGAGCACCGAGGACACCACGCTGGAGGCGGCGCTGCCCACGCTGCTGGCGGCGCTGCCGGCTGCACTGGCGGCGCTGCTGGCGGCGGTACCGGCTGCACTGGCGGCGCTGCTGGCGGCGGTACCGGCTGCACTGGCCGCGCTGCTGGCGGCGCTGCCGGCCGCACTGGCCGCCGAGGAGCCGATGCTGGATGCGCTCGAAGCGATATCCTTGGTGGCCTCCTTGGCCTGGGAGCAGCTCACGACGAATGCGGTGGCGATGGCGATGCCACTGGCCGCGGCCGCGGTACGGGCCAACTTGGTATTCATAATCTTGGGTTCTCCTGTGGTGGATTCGACCTTGATGGATTCGACCTTGATGGATTCGACGGAATGCGACACACCCGCCGCTCGACAATCTAGCAAATGGACGATACGTCCCCACGGGTCACTGACGATTTGTTTCCCATGAATATTGGGTTTTGAGAAAAGAATGGTTCGCGTGTGGCGCGTGGGACTCACGTTGTCTGCCGAGCGCAAAATACCGGCCACGGAGCATAAGAGCGATTACGCTCGGCGCCGGAGCGGCAACGTGGCCGCCCGGGCGAGGAGCGACGATGTCGGTGCAGCCAGCCGTCGAGCGGCCAGTCAAGGGCCCCGCCCTGCCACCCGGCAAAACCATGGTCGTCCACTCCGCCGACGGCACCCGGCTGCACACCGAGGTGTTCGGTCCCGCTGACGGCTACCCGATCGTGCTGGCCCACGGGATCACCTGCTCGCTGCGGGCCTGGCATGAGCAGATCAACGACCTCTCCCGCGACCATCGGGTGATTGCCTATGACCATCGCGGCCACGGCCGCAGCGGTGTGCCCTCGTCGTCATCGTTCAGCCTTGACCACTTGGCCGCAGACCTTGATGCGGTGCTGGCCGCTACGCTGCGGCCGGGCCAGCGGGCTGTGATCGCCGGCCATTCGATGGGCGGCATTGCGATCAGCGCATGGTCTGATCGGTTTCGTGACCGCGTCGCCGAACGCGCGGATGGCGTAGCCCTGATCAATACGACCACCGGTGAGCTACTGGAAAAGATCAAGCTGCTGCGGGTCCCCTCCGCGCTGGCCGGCGGCCGAGTGGTGGCCGCCCGCAACATGATTCGCGCTCTCGGCGGTGCGCCACTGGTCCGCGGTGCCCAACCGGGTAGCCGTCGCTTCATCCAGATGATGGCCGTCGGCGCCGACGCCGACCCGGCGATCTCGCGCTTTCTTCACGAACTGTTCGCCGCCACTCCGCCAGCCGGCCGAGGGGCGTGGGCGCGGGTTCTGGTCGAGGAGATGGGCCCGGAGCACATCGACCTGACCGGACTGACCGTTCCGACCCTGGTAATCGGGAGCACCAAGGACCGGCTGCTGCCGATGAGCCAGGCCCGAAAGATTGCCGCCGCCGCACCCAACCTCATGGAGCTTGTCGAGATACCCGGCGGCCACTGCGCGATGCTTGAGCACCCGGCTGAAGTCAACCTGCACCTGCGGGATCTGATCTCCACTGCGACTTCGGCTCGGCCGACCCGTCGAATCAGTTCCTAAGCGCTGCAACCACTTCGGCGGCCGCTCGCTGTCCTGAGCGCACCGCTCCGTCCATGAATCCGGTCCACTCGTCGGCGGTCTCGGTGCCGGCCCAGTGCAGTGGTCCGACCGGGTGTCGCAACAGCGCTCCGAACTGCGTCCACGATCCGGGCGGCACGGCAGCGGTCGGACCACCCGGAGCGAAAGTTTCCGCACCCCAGCGCTGATCGAGATAGTCGATGGGTTCAGCAGCCTCGTCGCCGAAGATCGCCGCGAAGCCGGCCAGTGCTGTGGCGCGTCGCTCATCAGGCGGAAGTGCATCGAATTGGCGTGCGTCGACGAAGCCGAGCAGTACGCCAGGCCCGCCCGATTCGGGACCGACATCGAAGGTGATGAACACCGGGCCCTCATCGGAGAGCGACTGACCGGAGAGTCCGTGATCGCGCCAGAACGGGCGCGGGTAGGCGGCATAGGCCTTGGACAGTGCGCCCTGCGGCCAGCGCTGGGCCAACTGCTGGTACTCGATGGGTGGGGCGGGTGCGATATCGATGTCCACGCGGTGAGCCGGGGGGATCGCCAGGATGGCACGGCGTGCATCGACCACGCCGGCCGAGGACATCACGGCCACCGCATCATCGGACCATTCGATGCGGGTGACGGTGGCGCCCAGTCGGACTCGGTCGCCGAGTTCAGCGGCCATGGTGGTGGCGATCTGGTGGCTGCCCCCGGGGAAGTGGTCCTGCTGGGCACCGTCGACGACGTCGAGCATGCGGTCCAGGCCGCCTGCGGCGTTGACATAACGCACGGCGTGCAGCATTGACACCTCGTCGGGTTCGGCACCCCAGGTCACCCGCGACATGATGGCCATCAGGTCAATCGAACTTGAGGTGGCGTGGATCGAGCGCAACCAGTCGCCCAGGCTGATCGCGTCCAGCTTCGCCGCACTGGGAGCCGACCACGGCTCGGTGATGTTCACCGTGCTTGCGATGCGCGCGAACTGCCACTGGATGCGGCCGATATCGACCAGCCCGATCAGGCCGAGTTTGGGGATGGTGCCGTTGTAGCGCCGCACCGTGCCGCGCCACCGGATCAGGTTGGCCCCGTCGTTGAAGGTCGGCGTGGTGTCGCAACCAAGGTCAGCAGCCAGTTTCAGCACGGCGTCCTGGGTGGGTCCGACGAACGATGCGCCCAGATCCACCGGGATGCCGGCCAGCATGGCCGAGTTGGTTCGACCGCCCACCCGCTCGCGACCCTCCAGCACCACCACGTCGAAACCACTGCGGCTCAACTCGCGTGCCGCCGTCAACCCGGCGAGACCCGCCCCGACCACCACCACGTCATGCGCCATGGCTCCAGATTAGGGTGAGGGTCTCGTGAAAGTACTGACCGCCCTGTTCGGGCCCACCGATGCCGTTGACCGTGCCCGTGCGCTGCACGAGGCGGGGGCGGCCGGAGTGTTCACCTTCGAAGGCCCGCATGACGTGTTCGCGCCGCTGACCCTGGCGTCGACCGTCGGCGGGCTGGATCTGATGACCAATGTGGCAATTGCGTTCCCACGCAATCCGATCCAGCTGGCTCATCAGGCCTATGACCATCAGCTGCTATCCGGCGGGCGGTTCACCCTCGGATTGGGCACCCAGATCCGCACCCAGATCGAGAAACGCTATGGCGCGGCGTTCGAGCGGCCGGTGGGACGCATGCGTGAACTCGTCGGAGCACTCCGGGCGATCTTCACCACCTGGCAGACCGGTGAGCGGCTGGACTTTCGCGGTGAGTTCTACCGGCACACCCTCATGACGCCCACGTTCACCCCGGGGCCGAATCCCTTTGGGCCGCCGCCCATTTACGTCGGTGCACTCGGCCCGCAGCTGACCCGGGCGACCGCGGAGGTGGCTGACGGACTGTTGGTGATGCCGTTCGGGACCACGCGGTTTCTGCGTGAGGCGACGATGCCCGCGGTGAGGAAGGGGCTGGGTGTGTCGGGACGTTCGGCGTCTGAATTCGCACTGGTGCCGGAAGTGATTGTCTCAGCCGGGGAGGACCATGACGCCACCCGTCGGCTGCTGTCCTTCTACGGGTCCACACCGGCCTACCGGCCCGTGCTGGACATCCACGGCTGGGGTGACCTGCAGCCGGAACTCAATGCCATGTCCAAGCAGGGCAGGTGGAATGACATGGCCGGGCTGATCACCGACGAGGTGCTACACACCATCGCCGCGTGCGGAACACCGAAGGAGATCGCCGCCCATATCCGCGAGCGGATCGCCGCCGCAGATGGCATGGCCGACACCGTCTGCCTCTACCAGCCGGGTCCGATCGCGACCGACACCCTGGCCACGATCGTCGACGAGTTACGGGGATAGCGCCTACGGCCTACGGCGCTAAATCGATGGCGCCTACGGCCTACGGCGCTAAATCGATGGCGCCTACGGCCTTTGGCCTACGGCGCGACGGTAAGCCAGTCGGGGAAACCGGACGGGTCGTGGCGGCCGAGTGCGCCGTGCTCGAACAGGCCCCAGCCCTCCAGCGGTGCCGACGAGTCGTCGTAGCAGATCGCCCGGCCGACGTGGTCGATCACGCCGAAGCCGGAGCGACCGATGATCGCCGGGTCCTTCATGTCGTAGGTCAGCCGCTCGGTGAACTTATCGCCCTTCCAGACACCGTGGATCCAGTCCGAGTCGCCGCCGTAGCCGCCGCCGACATGGATCGGCACGGGCAGCTTGGACTCGACCTCGAACCGTACCGGAGCGCCGGTGCCGTCAGTCGCGTCGATGGTGGCACCGGTGGGAATCCTTGTGCCGGAGCGATAGTGGATCTTCACCCGCGGCCAGCCCAGCTGCTCGACCCGACCGTCTTTCCAGATCCGCGTGCAGTCGTTGAGTGAGCGGAACCCGCTGGGCTCCTCCTGGATGATCATGACGACCGCGAAGTCGTCGAACGCCATCGGCACATACAGCCACCACATGCCCTCGAACGGCGGGTCGGCGGGACGTCCGGCGGGCTCGGCTTCGCCGATCGGCCGGATGCCCCATGACCGGTCGCGGCTGCCGATCCACGTCGCGGGGTCGACGGCGATCTCGGTCCCGTCGATCACGATCTGCCCGCTCCAGGAACCCAGTTGGGCGAAGCGTTGGGCATCCAGGGTCACCCGGTTGCCGGCGCGCAAGATGTGGCGCTGCTCCTGAACCACCGGGAACAGGCCCTCCCAGGTGAGATCGACCTCGATGCCCTCGGTCTCCTCCATGACGATCCGCACCGTCTGCAGTGGATCGATGACCTCGACGCGGTAGCTGTTGACGTGCTGGTAGAGCCGGTTCTGATCGATGGCGTCGGACAGGTGCACCGCGGTCTGCTGATGGGCGTCACCGCCGTACTTGCCGCCGCCGCGACGGGAGACCAGCAGGTAGGCATCCTTGACCCCCAGGTTGGGGTAGTAGCCGATGCCGGTGATCAGGAAGATCTCGCCGGTGCGGTCATGGGCGTTGAAGTAGGACCGGTCGTAGAAGTTGCGGTCCGAGGATCCGGGCCAGGCGATTGGCTGGGGGACCTGGTGGACGGGATATTCATCGAGGGGTCCGAGCATCAGGGGGCTTCTCCTTCTTCCGATCCCTGTTCCATGAGTCGCTTCAACAGCCCCCCGTGATAGAACATCGACTCCACGTCATCCGGTTTCTCGATCTCACCGAAGTGCACCCGCCGGGCACCGGTGCGCATGAAGACGACGCACCAGATCACAGCGGAGTAGATGTAGAACCAGCGCAGGTCGCCCAGTTCGACGCCGGCGAGTTTCTGGTAGGTGGCGCGCACGTCCTCCTCGCGCATTACCTCGGGTAGTCCGGGCAACCCGGCGAGTCCGGCGAGTTCCTGAAAGACCATGTGCGCGAAGATGATCCAGGCCACATCCAACTCACGCGGGCCGACGGTTGCCATCTCCCAGTCCAGTACGGCCACCGGCCGGAAGTCCCGGTAGAGCACGTTGCCGATGCGAGAGTCACCCCAGGCCAGTACCGGCTCGCCGGCAGCGACGTCGCTCGGAAAGTTATCCTCCAGCCACCCGAGTGCGTCCTCCACCAATGTCGAGCGGCCGATATCCGGAACCGCGAAGTGATACCACTTTTTGAGCCATTCGAAATGGCGGCGCAGTGCGGTATCACCCGGCGGGTCCACCTCGATGAGGAAACCGAATGTTGTGGCGGCGTTGGGAATCGAGTGCAGCTTGGCCAGTACCTCGACGGTCGCATCCTGTAACTCACGCTTCTTGTCGGCGGGAGCGTCGGCGAACCAGTTGCCGCCGAAGGTATAGGGCATGACATCGGGCGGCACGATTCCGTCGACGAGATCCATCAGAAAGAATGGACTGCCCAGCAGTTCCCCCGTCGGCTCGATCCAGCGCACGCGCGGAACCGGCACATCGGTCAGTTCTGCCACCAGACGGATCACGTCGAACTGGTGATCCATCCGATAGTCGATGAACACCGGCACGTCGTCTGCGGTGGGCGCCACCCGGGCCACCCACTTCTCCTCGACTCCCTTGCCGCCCTGCTCCCAGCGCCCGGTCAGGATGATCGTCTCTGAGGACATCCCATTGGAGTCGACACCGCTTTCGACGGTCACCTCGGGCCGGACGCCCGACGGCATGATTCCCGACAGCCACTCGGACAGCACCACCGGTAGCGTGCTGAGATCGCGGGCCGAGCGCTGCAGGCGCCCGACATCGGCATCGACGGACGGTTGGTCGGTCAAGCTTTCCTCCAACACACGAATTGATTGCGGTCTCGACGGTGCCATACTGCGGGCCGGAGCGTAGCGGCTTGTGGAGATCGAGAGTGAGACTTTGATGACAGCACGACTGGCGGGCCGGGTAGCGATCGTCACCGGAGCTAGCCGTGGCCTGGGTCGGGCTACGGCGTTGGCACTGGCCGCCGAAGGTGCGGCAGTGGCCGTGGTGGCACGCACCGAAGAGCAGTGGGACCAACGACTGCCCGGCACCATCGGCGAGACCGTCGCCGCCATCGAAGAGGCCGGAGGCCGGGCGGTGGCAATCCGCGCCGACCTGCTAGCCCGCGATGACATCGCGCGCCTGGTCGCCGAGGCGCGCGCGATGCTCGGCCCGATCACGATCCTGATCAACAATGCCGCGTTCACCGCACCCGGGCGGCCGCCGACACCCGGCTCACCCGCCAGCGCCAGGGCCCCCCGTGCGGCGACGCCTGGTGCGGCGGCTCCGAACGCCGATTGGCCCGGATTCCTGTCGGTGCCCGTGGCGGCCTATCGGCGTCACTTCGAGATCGGTCCACTCGCGGCTTACGAACTGGCCCAACTGATCTGCCCGGACATGATCGACGCCGGGCGGGGCAGCATCATCAACATCACGTCGGTGGCCTCCCGGGTGCCCGGCGACGGACCCTACGCGGGCCTCGGCGGTGGCGTGCTCCCCGGCTACGGCGGTTCCAAGGCCGCACTGGAACACCTCACCTCGTGTATCGCCTTCGACCTGCAGCACCACAGTATTGCGGTGAACGCGCTAGCACCGTCGCGGCCGATTCCCACTCCGGGGCTGAACTATTACCGCAGCTCGTTCGCCCGCGTCTCACCCGAGGAAGAGTTCGCCCGCGCCGTCGTCGAACTCGCGATGGTGGACCCTCGGGTGGTGACCGGCCGCACGATCGGCCACCTGGAAGTTCTCGACGGAAGCTTCCGTCCGTTCACTGATATCGAGGCTGCGCTGGGATAGGGATACTGACTTGAGTTACGAATACCTAAGTCAGTAACCTGGCGGCGCTGTCGGCCAGATCAAGCAGCGGCTGCGGCAGCGCGCCGAGTGCGAACGTGATCACCGCAGTGACCGCGATCGTCACAACGCTCAATGAACTCGGCGGCACCACCTCGGGTGCGTCGGCGGGCGGATCGGTGAAGAACATCATCACGATGACTCGCACATAGAAGTAGGCGGCGATGCCGCTGGCGACCACGCCGACCACCACCAGCGGGATCGCTCCGCCCTCGCCGGCGGCCTTGAAGACGGCGAACTTGCTGACGAAGCCACTTGTCAGCGGGATGCCGGCGAATGCCAGCAGGAACAGCGAGAACACCACACCGGCCACCGGGTAGCGTCGGCCCAGACCTGCCCACCGGGCCAGGTCGGTCTGCTCGGTGCCGTCGCGGTCGCGCACCACGCCGACCACGGCGAAGGCACCCAGCGTGCTGAACCCGTAGGCGGCCAGATAGAACAGCGTTCCGGTCAACCCGGCCGGGTTGGCGGCAACAACCCCGGTGAGGATGAAGCCGGTGTGGGCCACCGCCGAGTAGGCCAGCATGCGCTTGACGTCCCGCTGCGTCACCGCGGCAATGGTTCCGGCCACCATGGTCAGGATCGCAATGGCCCACAGCACCGGCCGCCAGTCGTCCTTCAATGCCGGCGCTGCGACATAAAGCAGTCGAAGCAGCGCGCCGAATGCGGCGATCTTGGTGGCCGCCGCCATGAACGCGGTGACGGGCGTGGGTGCGCCCTGATAGACGTCGGGCACCCACGCGTGGAACGGCACCGCACCGACCTTGAACAGCAGGGCGACCGTCACCAGAGCGAGGCCGAGGAGCACCAGGGTTTTGTTACCCGAACCGGTGTTGATGGCCGCTGCGATCCCGGTGAGGCTCAAGGTGCCGGCGTAGCCGTACAGCAGAGCCATGCCGTAGAGGAAGAATGCCGACGAGAAGGCACCCAGCAGGAAGTACTTCAGCGAGGCTTCCTGGGAGAGCAACCGGCGCCGCCGGGCCAGGCCGCACATCAGATACAGCGGCAGCGAGAACACCTCGAGCGCGATGAACATGGTCAGCAGGTCACCGGCTGCGGGAAACAGCAGCATGCCGCCGACGGCGAACATGGTCAGCGGGAACACCTCGGTCTGTGCGATCCCGGCTTTGGTGGCCACCTTCTCGGCGACGCTGCCCGGCACCGTCGACGCCTGCGCGGTGAAGGCATCCAAACCCGAAGCGCCCGAACCGGTTCCGTCATATGTGGTGTGCTCGGCGATCAGCAGCAACCCGAGGATGGCGACCAGCAGGATGGTGCCCTGCAGGAATAGGGTGGGCCGGTCCACGGTGACCGCTCCGACTGCCGCCAGCTGTCCAACCCCGGTGCCCAGGTTGGTGTAGACCAAGACCAGGGCGGCGAATGCGGCGACCAGGCCGGTCAGACTCAGTGCCACCTGGGCGCCGTAGCGGCTGCGCCGCGGTGCGAAGGCCTCGATCAGCACCCCAACTGTGGCGATGCCGAGCACGATCAACATGGGCGAGAGCACCCCGTACTCGATGCTGGGCGCGGTCATCGCGAGCCTCCGGCCGACAGGTTGGGAGCGGGATCGGACTGGTGGATCGAGGTCAGCGTGTGGGTCACTGCCGGATTGATCACGTCCAACGCGATCTTGGGATACACACCCAGCACCACCAGCAGGGCGATCAGCGGCACGATCACCAGCAACTCGCGGGGCCGCAGATCGGGAACCGATTCGTTGCCGCCGGTGACCGGGCCGGTCATCATCCGCTGATACATCCACAGCACATAGAGCGCCGACAGCACCAGTGCCACGGCCGCAATCACCGCGAACGCCGGGTACCGGGTGAACGTGCCGATGAGAACCAGGAATTCAGACACGAACGGCCCCATACCCGGCAGCGCCAGGGTCGCCAGCCCGGCGATCAGGAAGGTGCCGGCCATGACCGGTGCCACCTTCTGTACACCGCCGAAGTCGGCGATCGCCCGGGTGCCGCGACGGCTGACCAGGAAGCCCGCGATGAGGAACAGTGCCGCCGTCGCAATGCCGTGGTTGACCATATAGAGGGTGGACCCGGATTGGCCCTGACTGGTCATCACGAAGATGCCCAGGATGATGAAGCCGAAGTGGCTGATCGAGGTGTAGGCGATCAGCCGCATCACATCGGTCTGTCCGATCGCCAGGAGCGCTCCGTAGAGGATGCCGATGACGGCCAGTGTGATGATCGCGGGCCGGAAGAATGTCGCGGCGTCGGGGAACAGGGGCAGGCAGTAGCGCAGCATCCCGAAGGTGCCGACCTTGTCCATCACCGCCATCATCAGCACCGCGGAGGCCGGAGTGGCCTGCACGGCGGCGTCGGGCAGCCAGCGGTGGAATGGCCACAGCGGTGCCTTGACCGCGAACGCGAACATGAAGCCGAGGAACAAAGCGTTGGCCAATGCCGGTGCGATCACGAAACTACCGTTGGAGATCGCGTCGGAAATCTGGCGGAAATCGAACGTGCCGTGGGCGAACGCCTGGTGGTTGTCGGTTGCCACATACAGCCCGACCAGGGCAGCCAGCATGAGGAGGCCGCCGAAGAGGTTGTACAGCAGGAACTTCACCGCCGCCTTCGAGGTGGCGGGGTTGCGGGCGCCGAAACCGCCGATGAGGAAGTACATCGGGATCAGCATCGCTTCGAAGAACACATAGAAAAGCAGGATGTCGAGGGACATCAGCGACATCAGCACCATGCCCTCGGTCGCGAGCATCAGCGCGACGTAGCCGTGCGGTGCCCGGCCGGACCGGCCGGGACGGTCATCGGCGTCGTTCCAGCCGGCGATCAGCAGCAGTGGCATCAGTACCGCGGTAAGTACCACCAGGGCCAGCGCGATTCCGTCGACTCCGAGGATGTAGCCGGTACCGAAATATGTTATCCAGGTATGGTTTTCGACGAATTGATAGCGCTCACCGGCTGGGTTGAAGCTCACCGCGAGGATGATGGCCACGGCGAGTACCGCCAGTGACACCGCCAGTCCGGCGTACTTGGCCGCTTTCCGCTGCGGCGTCGGCAGCAAGATGATGATGACGGCGCCGAGAACCGGCAGCGCCCACAATAAAGTCAGCCACGGGAAGTTCGTCACACACTCACCTCCACATCGCTGAGATCAGGATCACGCCGGTGACCAGAGCCGTACCGGCCAGCATCGACAACGCGTAACTGCGGGCGAAGCCGGTCTGCAGGCCGCGCAACCCGTCAGAGAATTGGCTCACCAGTGCCGAGATTCCGCGGACGCTGCCGTCGATGGCCTTGTCGTCCACGACCACCATGGCCTTGGTCAACTGCTGACCGGTTCGCATGAACGCCGCCTCGTTGATCGCGTCGCCGTACAGGTCGTTGCGGGCGGCCACGGTCAGTACCGACACATCCTGCGGTGCGGTGTCGGCCACGGCACGCATTGCGTACTGGCGATAGGCGATGACCACGCCGACAGCCACGACACCCAGAGCGGCGGCCGTAATGATCCAGGCCGGGATCAGATGTTCGGCTTCGTGGCTTCCGACAACGGGTTCCAGCCAGTTCTGCAGGTTGTGGCCCATCGAGAGGGCGGCGCCGGCACCCACCGACCCGAGAGCCAGCAGGACCATCGGTGCGGTCATGGTCGCGGGGGACTCGTGCGGATGTGTCCCGGGATTCCAGCGCGGCTGACCGAAGAAGGTCAGCAGCATGACCCGGGTCATGTAGAAGGCGGTAATCCCCGCACCCAGGAGCGCGGCCCCGCCGAGCAGGACACCCCGGATCCCGCCGGCGTTGAAGGCGGTTTCGATGATGGCGTCCTTGGAGAAGAAGCCGGCGAACGGGGGCACACCGATGATGGCGAGGTAGCCGAGTCCGAATGTCACGAAGGTGATGGGCAGCAGCGTGCGCAGTCCGCCGAAGCGGCGCATATCGGTCTCGTCGTTCATACCGTGCATGACCGAACCTGCGCCGAGGAACAGACCGGCTTTGAAGAAACCGTGCGTGATCAGATGCATGATCGCCACCGCATAGCCGGCCGGACCGAGGCCTGCGGCGAGCACCATGTAGCCGATCTGGCTCATGGTCGAGGCCGCCAGCGCCTTCTTGATGTCGTCCTTGGCGCAGCCGATGATCGCACCGAACAGCAGTGTCACCGCACCGACGATCACCACGGCGGTCTGGGCGGTCGCCGCGAGATTGAACACCGGCCCCGAGCGAACGATGAGATACACCCCGGCGGTAACCATGGTGGCGGCGTGGATGAGCGCCGAAACCGGGGTGGGGCCCTCCATGGCGTCACCGAGCCAGGCCTGCAGGGGAACCTGGGCGCTCTTGCCGCAGGCGGCCAGCAGCAGTAGCAGGCCGATCGCGTTGACGGCACCATTGCTCATCTGCGGGGCGGCATCGAACACCGTCGTGAAGCCGACCGAGCCGACCGTGGCGAACATGACCATCAACGCGATGGCCAGGCCCATGTCGCCGACCCGGTTGACCACGAATGCCTTCTTCGCGGCCGCCGCGGCGCTGGGCTTGTAGGACCAGAAGCCGATCAGCAGATAGGACGCGAGTCCGACGCCTTCCCAACCCAGGTAGAGACCGAGGAAGTTGTCGGCCAGCACCAGCACCAGCATCGCGGCCACGAACAGGTTGAGGTAGGCGAAGAACCGTCGCCGCTCCGGGTCGTGCGCCATGTAGCCGATCGAGTAGATGTGGATCAACGCTCCGACACCGGTGATCAGCAGCACGAAACAGATCGACAGTGCGTCGAGTTGGAGGCCGAAGTCCACCTTCAACACACCCACCGGGACCCAGGAGAACAGCGTCTCCCGAACCACCCGATCGTCGGCCGGCAGTCCCAGCAGATGAGCGAACAGCACGAGCCCGCAGACGAAGGAGCCGATCACGGTGAGACAACCCAGTAGGTGCCCCCACGCGTTTGTCGCCCGGCCGCCCAGCAGCAGGACCGCCGCGCCGGCTAGTGGCAGCACGAAGGTCAAAAGGAGAAGTGTCGTCATCGCAGGTCCGCGTTCAATTCCGCAGCAGGTGGGATTCGTCCACGTCGGCATTGCGACGGGTGCGGAAGATGGTGACGATGATGGCCAGGCCGACCACGACCTCGCAGGCGGCTACCACCATGGTGAAGAACGCCACCGCCTGTCCGTCGAGCCGCCCGTGCATCCGGGCGAAAGTGACGAACGCGAGGTTGCCGGCGTTGAGCATCAACTCGACGCACATGAACATGACGATCGCGTTGCGGCGCAACAGAACACCGGACGCCCCGATGGTGAACAGCAGCACCGACAGGTACAGGTAATTGTTCGGGTTCATCGGTCGCCGTCCCGGCCCGGGGCCGAGTGCACCCGTCCCCGGATCACCGCACCGACCGAGGTTGCATCGTCGGAGCCGTCGGGCAGTCGGGCCATGGTGTCCACGGCGTTGTGCCGGGCGTAGACGCCCGGGTTGGGCATCGGAGTGGCCCGGCTGCCATCGCGGAACCGTGCCACGGCCATTTCGCGCTGGGTCTTTCGGACCTCGAAACGCTCCCGGTGCGCCAGCACCATCGCTCCGAGTGCGGCGGTGATCAATAGCGCGCTGGTTAGTTCGAACGCCCACAGGTTGCGGGTGAAAATCAGATCCGCCAGGCCCTGTACGTTGCCGCCGGCATTGGCCTCAGTCAGACCCACGAAGCCCGATGTCGACATGGTGCCGATGCCGGCGATCAGCAGCAGCCCGAAGCCCAGGCCGGCAGCGATCGCCGCGAGACGCTGTCCCCGAATGGTTTCCATCAGTGATTGGCCGGAGTCCACGCCGATCAGCATCAGCACGAACAGGAACAGCATCATCACCGCGCCGGTGTACACCACGACCTGGACCACTCCGAGGAACAGCGCATCCTGGGCCACGTAGAGCACCGCGAGCGAGATCATCGTGGTCGCCAGGAACATGGCCGCGTACACCGCCTTGGGCGCGGCCACCACCCCGATCGCTCCGGCCAGGGCTACCGCACCGAAGATCCAGAACACCGCCGCTTCGGCGGTAGAGGTTTTGGTGAGGGCCTCCGTGGCCAGCACCGTGATATCCGGGTTCACCGGGTCACCTCCCGGTTCGGGCCACTGACCCGACCGAGGTAGTAGTCGTCGTCTGATGCCCCGGGCGCCATCGGGTGCGGCGGGGCCTCCATGCCGGGTTCCAGCGGCGCGAGCAGTTTGTCCTTGCCGTAGATCAGATCGCTGCGGTTGTCATCGGCCATCTCGTAGATGTTGGTCATGGTCAGGGCCCGGGTGGGACATGCCTCGATACACAACCCGCAGCCGATGCACCGCAGGTAGTTGATCTGGTAGACCCGGCCGTAGCGCTCGCCGGGGGAGAAGCGCTCGGTCTCGGTGTTGTCCGCACCCTCGACGAAGATGGCGTCGGCGGGGCAGGCCCAGGCGCACAGTTCGCAGCCGATGCACTTCTCCAGCCCGTCTGGATAGCGGTTGAGTTGGTGGCGGCCGTGGTAGCGCGGCGCGGTCGCCCCGGGTTCCTCCGGGTACTGCTCGGTGATGGGCCGCTTGAACATCGACGAGAACGTCACGCCGAAGCCGGCGAGGGCGTCGAGGAATTTAGGCACGGACGGGCTCCTTGGTTGGCATCGGAGGCACCGGGAAGGACCCGTCGCCAGTCGGTGGTGGCAGCGGAATATCGCGCTCAATCCGCTTGCTGCGCAGTTTGATCAGGGCAACCACCGCGGCGAGCAGAATCGCGCCGACGATCAGGTTGGGCAGGACGCCGTCGATGTGTGCACTCCGCATGATCGCCACGACCAGGATCCAGACCAGTGAAATCGGAATCATCAACTTCCAGCCCATCGCCATGAACTGGTCGTAGCGCAGCCGCGGCAGGGTGGCCCGCAGCCACATGAACACGAACAGGAAGGCCCAGACTTTGGCGACGAACCACAGCAGCGGCCACCACCCGGTGTTGGCGCCCTCCCACAGGCTGATCGGCCACGGCGCGCGCCAGCCGCCGAGGAACAGGGTGCTGGCCAGCGCCGAGACGGTGGTCATGTTGACGTACTCGGCCAGCATGAACATCGCGAACTTCAACGACGAGTACTCGGTGTGGAAGCCGCCGACCAACTCACCCTCGGCCTCGGGCAGATCGAAGGGGGCGCGGTTGGTCTCACCCACCATGGAGGTCAGGTACACCACGAACGACGGCAATAGCAGGAACACGTACCAGGTGTGCTCCTGGGCGGCGACGATTCCGGAGGTGGACATGGTGCCGGCGTAGAGGAACACCGCCGCGAAGCACAGCGCCATCGCGATCTCGTAGGAGATCACCTGGGCGCTGGAGCGCAACCCGCCCAGCAGTGGGTAGGTCGAGCCGGATGCCCAGCCCGCCAGCACGATTCCGTAAACCCCGATCGAGGTGACCGCCAGGATATAGAGGACTGCGACCGGCAGGTCAGTCAACTGCAGCGGTGTGGCATGGCCGAACACCGACACCACCGGGCCCATCGGAATCACTGCGAACGCCATGATCGCCGGGATGACCGAGATGATCGGCGCCATCAGGTAAATCGGCTTGTCGACGCCGGCGGGGATCAGTCCCTCCTTGAGCGCGAGCTTGATTCCGTCGGCCAGTGACTGCAGCAGGCCGAACGGCCCGACCCGATTGGGGCCGTAGCGCAGCTGCATCCGGCCTAACAGCTTGCGCTCGGCCAGGATTGCCACCAGCACGGTCAGCAGCAGGAAGGCGAATACGGCGACCGCCTTCACGGCGATCAACCACCATGGGTCGTGTCCGAACACGGCCGGATCTGGATAGGTCATGTCGGAATTCACACCGCACCCCCTGCTTGGATATGCACCACGGCGCCGGTGCTGACACCGAGTTGGCGGTGTACGGCACTACCGGGCGAGTTGAGCGGCAGCCACACCACCTGGTCGGGCATCTCGGTGACGGTCAACGGCAGGCACACCGACCCGCGTCCGGTCGACACGGTGACCGGCTGGCCGTCGGAGGCGCCGATGCTGGCCGCCGTCGTCGCGGACAGGCGCACCACAGCCGGCCGGGCGGTGCCCGCCAGGTGGGGCTCGCCGTCCTGTAACCGGCCGGCGTCCAACAACATCCGCCAGCCCGCCAATACCGCTTCGTCGGCTTCCAGTGCCCGAGGCGATGCGGGTTGGACGTCGGGTGCGGCGGGTCGATCGCCGCCCCAGGCGCCCAGGTGTGCCATCTCCTCCGCGGCCTGCTCGGCGGTGCGGAACCCGATATCGATTCCGAGTTCGTCGGCCAGGGTCTGCAGCACCCGCAGATCCGGTGCGGCGTTTGAGGTCAGTGCCGGCTCGAAGGGCCGGACGCGGCCCTCCCAGTCGGTGAACGATCCGGACTTTTCAACGACCGGCGCCACCGGGAACACCACATCGGCCAGCGCGGTGACCGCCGACTCGCGCAACTCCAGGCTGACCACGAACCCGGCCGCGCCGATGGCGGCGAGTGCGTCGTGCGGATCAGTGAGATCGGCGGGCTCGACCCCGCCGATCAACAGTGCGTCGAGATTGCCGTGCGCGGCGGCGATCAAGATGGCATCGCTGTCTCGGCCGGGTTGTGTGGGCAGTTCGTCGATGTTCCACAGATCGGTAACTTGGGCTCGCGCAACGGCATCGGTGACCGGACGTCCGCCCGGTAGGAGATTGGGCAGGCAGCCGGCGTCCAGGGCGCCACGTTCACCTGCGCGACGCGGGATCCACGCCAGCTTCGCGCCGGTGGTGGCGGCCAGCCGCGTTGCCGCGGACAACGCACCGGGGCTGGTAGCGAGCCGTTCGCCGACCAGGATGACCGCGCCGGGCTGGGTCAGCAGTGCATCGCCGGCCAGACCGTCCAGCGCGTCGGCTTCGCCACCGGGTGCGGTCGCGATGACGCGGGCGGAGAGTTTGTCCGACCCACGCGATGCGAACGGTGCGATGGTCACCACCGGCAGATGGCGCTTGCGGACCGCCTTGCGCAGTCGCAGATAGACGATCGGCGACTCCTCTTCGGGCTCGAAGCCGGCCAGGACCACGACCGGTGCGGTCTCCAGATCGGAGTAGTTGATGGACATCGGCTTCCCCGCCACATGGGCGGCCAGGAACTCCGACTCCTCGTCCGAGTGCGGGCGAGCGCGGAAGTCGATGTCATTGGTGGCCAACGCCATTCGAGTGAACTTGGCGTAGGCGTAGGCGTCTTCGGTAGTGACCCGGCCACCGACCAGTACCCCGGTCCGGCCGGCCGTCAAGCCGTCGGCGGCCCGCCCGATTGCCTCCGACCATGAGGCCGTCCGCAGGTGACCGGCGTCATCGCGCACCATCGGTGTGGTGATGCGGTCGCCCACCCGGGTGTAGTTGAAGGCCCACCGGCCCTTGTCGCAGTTCCACTCCTCGTTGACCTCCGGGTCGTCACCGGCCAGTCGGCGCAGCACCACTCCGCGGCGATGATCGGTGCGCTGGGCGCAGCCGGACGCACAGTGCTCGCACACACTCGCAGACGACACCAGATCGAACGGGCGGGCCCGGAACCGGTACGAGGCGCCGGTGAGTGCACCCACCGGACAGATCTGCACGGTGTTGCCGCTGTAGTAAGAGTCGAACGGCACCCCTGCGGCGATTCCCACCTGCTGCAGCGCCCCGCGCTCGAGCAGTTCGATGAACGGGTCGCCGGCGATCTCGTTGGAGAACCGAGTGCATCGGGCGCACAGCACGCACCGCTCCCGGTCCAACAGCACCTGAGAGGACAGGTTGATCGGTTTGGGGAAGGTGCGCTTGATGTCGTCGAACCGGGTCTCTACTCGACCGCTGGACATCGCCTGGTTCTGCAGCGGGCACTCGCCGCCCTTGTCGCAGACCGGGCAGTCCAGCGGGTGGTTGATGAGCAGCAGCTCCATCACCCCGTGCTGGGCGGCCTCGGCGGCCTCGGAGGTGCACTGGGTGTGCACCACCATCCCATCGGTCACGGTGGTGGTGCAGCTGGCCATCGGCTTGCGCTGGCCTTCGATCTCGACAAGGCACTGGCGGCAGGCGCCCACCGGCTCGAGCAGCGGATGGTCACAGAACCGGGGGATCTGCACGCCGATCAGCTCGGCGGCACGAATCACCAAGGTGCCCTTGGGAACCGACAGCGTCGTGTCGTCGATGGTCATGGTGACCAGGTCGACCGCGGGCGCTTCCGGTGTGCCGGTCTCAGGTGCCTGCGTCATGCACCCACTCCTTCGGGCGCGGCCAGCATGGACGCGTACGGGTCGAAGGGACAACCGTCGCTGACGTGCGCCTCGTACTCGGCGTGGAAATACTGAAGCGAGGACAGGATCGGCGAGGCAGCACCGTCGCCCAGCGCGCAGAACGACTTACCCATGATCGCGTCGGCGATATCGTGGAGCTTGACCAGATCCTCCTGCACGCCAGCGCCGCTTTCGAGGCGCTCGTAGATCTGCGCGAGCCAGTAGGTGCCCTCCCGACACGGGGTGCACTTGCCGCATGACTCGTGGGCGTAGAACTCCGTCCAGCGGCGCACCGCACGCACCACGCACGTTGTCTCGTCGAAGATCTGCAGAGCCTTGGTGCCCAGCATCGAACCCACCGATGCCATGCCCTCGTAATCCAGGGGGATGTCGAGATGTTCAGCGGTCAGCAGCGGCGTCGAGGACCCGCCCGGTGTCCAGAACTTCAGCTCGTGGCCGGCCCGCACACCGCCGGCGTAGTCGAGAAGTTCGCGCAGGGTGATACCCAGCGGCGCCTCGTACTGGCCGGGCCGGGTGACGTGACCCGACAGCGAGTACAGGGTGAAGCCGGGGGACTTCTCGGTGCCCATCGACTTGAACCAGTCCACACCCTTGACCAGGATCGGCGGCACGCTGGCGATGGACTCGACGTTGTTGACCACCGTCGGGCAGGCGTAGAGGCCGGCCACCGCCGGGAAGGGTGGACGCAGCCGGGGCTGACCCCGACGGCCTTCCAGGGAATCCAGCAGCGCGGTCTCCTCGCCACAGATGTAGGCACCGGCCCCGGCGTGCACGACCAGGTCGAGGTCGAAACCCGAGCCCTGGATGTTCGACCCCAGATAACCCGCGTCATAGGCCTCGGCGACGGCGGCCTGGAGCCGACGCAGGATCGACGTCACCTCGCCGCGCAAATAGATGAACGCGTGACGAGCGCGGATGGCGTAGGCCGCGATGATCGCGCCCTCCACCAAAAAGTGCGGCGTGGTCAGCAGCGTCGGCATGTCTTTACAGGTGCCGGGCTCGGACTCGTCGGCATTGATGACCAGATAGTGCGGCTTGGCGCCGGCGGCACCGTCCTGCGGAATGAACGACCATTTCGTGCCGGTCGGAAACCCGGCCCCGCCGCGACCGCGCAGCCCGGACTCCTTGACCAGGTTGATGACCTCATCGGGCGACATACTCAGCGCCCGGGTCAATCCCTGGTAGCCGTCGTTGCGCAGATAGGTCTCCAGCGTCCACGGCTGCGGTGCATCCCAGAAGCGGCTCAGCACGGGGGTCAGTGGTGTTGCGCTCATGGGTTCTCTCCAGGTGCGGTCATGCCGAGTTCGTGGGCAACGCGAAGTCCGGCCAGGGTGGCTGCCCCCGGCTTGCCGCCATCGTCACCACCGCCGCCATCCAGGCCGGCCAGGATCCGCGCGGTTTGGCGGAAGCTGCATAACGGGCCTCCACGGCTGGGGGTGACGGCCTGGCCGCTACGCAGTGAGTTGGCGAGTTCGATTGCGCTGGAGGGTGTCTGGTTGTCGAAGAACTCCCAGTTCACCATGACCACGGGTGCGTAGTCACAGGCTGCGTTGCACTCGATGTGCTCGAGGGTGATGGTGCCGTCACCGGTGGTCTGCCCGGCGTGTACGCCGAGTTCGGCCTCCAGGGTCTCCAGGATGGCATCACCGCCCATGACCGCGCACAGGGTGTTGGTGCACACACCGATGAGATATTCGCCAGTGGGACTGCGGCGATACATTGAGTAGAAGGTGGCCACCGCGGTCACCTCTGCCTCACTGAGATCGAGTTGGTGTGCGCAGAAGGCGATTCCGGCGCCGGTCAGGTAGCCGTCCTCGCTCTGGACCAGATGCAGCAGCGGCAGCAGTGCCGAACGCGGCTGCGGGTAGCGGCTGATAATGGTGTGCGCATCGCGGGCCAACCGCTCGGTTACCTCCTGCGGATAGGCCGCATGACCGCCGATCGGGGGACCGGGCTCATCGGGCCTCGGGCCCAACGTGAGGTCGACGCTCATCGGT